>NZ_JBFAIR010000022.1:0-182341 GCF_040654815.1 Streptomyces sp. NPDC050619
GCCACGACCGGGACGGACGGGGCGTACGCCTTCACCGACCTGGACGGCGGCGAGTACACCGTCATCGCCACGGGGTACCCGCCGCGGGCCACCGCGCTGACCCTCAACGGCCACGGCGTCGACGACCACGACATCGAACTCGCCCACTCCTACGAGTAGGCGGGACGGGAAGCGTGTGCGGGCCGCTGTCGGTCAGCCGGGCTCGTCCGTGTGGGAGCGGCTGGCCTGGAAACGGCTGCTGACCAGCCAAGGGGATGCGGTGGGCGGCTCGTCGGCGGCGCGTCCGGTGTCGACCGTCAGGTGGAGCAGGGTGCCTTGTCCGTCCGCGCCCGTGGGATAGCTGCGCGGTTCGTCGCACTGGAACCCCGAACGCAGCAGCAGCGCGACGCGTTGGGCGACGTCGGGGTCCGCCGCGATGATGCGGACCTCGGCGAAACCCTCGCCCTCGGGCGGCTCCGGCGAAGTCTCCTGTGCCCTGCGAGTGCTCTCGGTGTCACGGAAGCGGCGGGGCCTCAAGCGCATGACAGTCACCCCATCTCGTCTCTTCGTCCGCCGCTTGCCCCGGTCTCTCCACCGTACGCCCGGGCTGTCCTGGCCGGCCGGACGGACAGTACAGGCCCGGTCGGCGGCGCGGGGCCGGGAGTACCGTGAAGGGACCGAGGGCTCGTCGTGCGGCCGCTTCCCCGCGGTGCCGTTCTCGGCGATGGACGACGCCGGGCCGGATCCGTCCGAGCCCGGGGCAGGGCTCGCCGATGACCGTGAACGTGCCGTATCGGAAACCGCCCCGGAAGGGACGGCAGGGACCCTCGCCCCTGGAAGGGGAACACGTCCGCCCGCTGAGCCGGAGCCAGGTCGAGGACCGGTGGCAGGAACTCGGCGACCTGTACGCGCAGACCTCGGGCGGCGGGCCGAGGGGAGGGGACCAGGACCGCGCCGGCTTTCTGCGCCGACTCGCGGTCGACGTACGGCGGCCGGGGTTCGCATTGCTGATCGCGGAGACCGTCGGCGTCGGCGACATGCCCGTGCTGACCGGTTGCGCCTACGGCTTCCCCGTATGCGTCGACGACCCTCCTGGACGGGGACCCTCCTGGCGGGGCCTGGACGGATACCTGCCGGAGCACCTGCTCCAGCTCGCCTCCTCCGGAGGGCTCTTCGCGATCTCCGGGATCCTCGTCCCGCCCCGGGTGCGCGCAAAGGACCAGGACCGCGACTGGAACCTCGCCCGGCGCCTCCAGAAACGGCTCCTCACCGACCACGCCGCCGCGCTCGGCGTCATCCTGGTCGACCGCGGCGACACCCGGACCCTTGAGGCACTGCGGTCCTGGGGATGGCGGTCCGTCGCCACGGACCGGCGGAACGCGTCCCAGCCCGCGCCGTGCCACGTCCTGATCGTCGGCCCCTGACCGGACTGGGCACTCCGGACGGCTGATGCGGATCCCTGGCCCAGGTCCTTCCCCAGGCGCGTCCCGGTTCCTCGGAGATCTGTGCCCGCCGCGGCAGGGATTCACCCGGGGCGACTAGAGTTCCTGTGCGGGGAACCAGCCCCCGGAGGCGGGCCGCGCCCCGGCGACCCGCAGGAAGGCGCACATGCCCTCGGAAGAGCAGCCGCACGCCGGCGACCGGCTCGACGACGACCACTACCCGGCGTACACCATGGGCCGGGCCGCCGAGCTGATCGGCGCCACGCCCGGATTCCTCCGGGCCCTCGGCGAGGCCCGGTTGATCGCCCCGACCAGGTCGGAGGGCGGCCACCGCCGCTACTCCCGTCACCAGCTGCGCCTGGCCGCCCGTGCCAGGGACCTGGTCGACCAGGGGACGCCGATCGATGCCGCCTGCCGCATCATCGGCCTGGAGGACCAGCTGGAGGAGGCCCTGCGGGACAACAAGGAGCTGCGCGACCCGGTGCACGGACGCGGACCCGGACCGGACGGTCCCGGACGCCGACCCGGCGAGGGACGCGGATGAAAACCTGACGTCGCCGGAGTAGAAATCCGCGCGGTGCCGGAAAAGAATACCTCGGCGAATCTCCGCCATTATTCTCGGCGCAATCCTTGCGTCGATTTGTTTCCGGCTGCCCCGTGCTAGGCTGACGTCAGTTGCAGTTGTGGTTGCCATTTTGCTGCCGGTTTTCCGGGCAGGTGATCATCGCAGCGATGAGTGAGGCTCGCGCAGTGTGAGTCTCCAGCACTGCCTCAGGAGATATGACATGGCCACCGGTACCGTGAAGTGGTTCAACGCGGAAAAGGGCTTCGGCTTCATCGAGCAGGACGGCGGCGGCGCCGACGTTTTCGCTCACTACTCGAACATCGCCACCCAGGGCTTCCGTGAGCTTCAGGAAGGCCAGAAGGTGACGTTCGACGTCACGCAGGGTCAGAAGGGCCCGCAGGCCGAGAACATCGTTCCCGCCTAATACTCGCGACACTCTCGCGCGCTACGGCGAAACGGGGCCCGCACCTTGGGTGCGGGCCCCGTTTGTATATCCATTTTCTTTTTATTGATGGCTGACGGCTGTCTCCGCTGATGTAACCCGGCTCGAAAACACCCCGCCGCTCCCCTCGAACCTCGGTGAGGCACCCATGCGCTGCGTGATCGCTCGTTACCCCTTCGACCTGATCAAGTCCGAGGTCGAGACACAGATGGAGGGCGTCCGACCGGAGCCCGTCACCGGGGCCTGCGTGGTCATCGGGCGCAAGGTGTTCCCGGTCAAGCAGGTCGGCGAGATCATCACGCGCCAGGACCGCCGCGACTTCACCGCCTTCGAGGTGACCCGGGCGCTGACCCGGCTCGGCTTCACCTGCCACGAGACGCCCCCGGAGTCCCCCGCCACGCGCTCGGCGGCCCTTCCGACCATCGGCTGACCCGCCCTCGAGGACTCCGCCGGACAGGCCCTAGCGCTCGAACTTCCAGGTGATGTGCGTGTCCGTCGCCTTGGTCGCGGTCACCGGGATGTCGATGGTCGTGCCGTCGTTCTTCCTGCCGGTGCACGTGATCGTCGTACCGGCGATGGCCTTCAGGCCGGCCGGGCAGGACACCTCCACCTTCACCCCGACCCAGGGCACGGGGTGGTACTTGCTCTGGGTGCGGCCGGCGACGATGTTGGGCGCGAGGGCCTTGTGGCCGTCCACGGACACGGTGTCGAAGCGATCGAGCGGGGTCGTCGACTCGGTGCCGGAGACCAGGCGCGTGCCGAGACCGCCGAGGAGCAGCACGGCGGCGGCACCGCCGACGACGCCGATGAGGAACTTGCTGTCCGGCACGACCCACTCCTGATGCCCGGGGAGCTGGAAAGTACCAGGCTCGGCCGTTCGGCCGATCCTCCGGCCGAGCCCCTCGGCCTACCGTGACCTCCATGAAATCCGCTTCCGGCCGGGGCTGCACCCGAGGTCTCGTCGTCGGCGCCCTGCTCGCGCTGTCGCTCCTCGATCTGCTGATCGCGGACGAGGCGGGCTCCAGCGTCTGGCGCCCGGCGCTCGTTCTGGCGGTCGGGCTGACCGCCGTACTGTGGCCGGCCGCGCGGCGGCCCGCATGGCTCACCCCGCAGCTGCGCACCGCCGTACCCGCGCTGCTGTCCGTCCTGTACACGCTGACGACGATCGTGCTGAACCGGGACGCGCCGATCGGCCCCGGCGAGATCGCCGTCCTGCTGAGCCTGCTGTTCATCGCCGTACGGCACTGCCCGCCGCGCTGGGCCGTGGCGTGCGGCGCGCTGGACGTGGGGGCACTCCTCACCACGCCGGCCCGGTACTTCCGGTCAGTGTGGTCGGACGAGGCGTCGTACTACACCCTGGTCGGCCTGATCCTGGTCGGCCTCGTCGGCGGCCTCGCGGCCTACCTGCGCTCACTCGACTACCGCCGCATGGTCGCGGTCGACGAGACGCGCCGGGGGGAGCGGCTGGCGATCGCGGCCGACCTGCACGACTTCGTCGCCCATCACGTGACCGGCATTCTGGTGCAGACGCAGATGGCGCGGATGATGGCGGCGGACGCGCGTCCGGAGCAGAGGGGTGGGGATGACCTCGATCCCGTCCTGGCGGGCATCGAGCGCGCCGCCACGGAGGCGCTCGCCTCGATGCGCCGCACGGTGGGCGTACTGCGCGACACCGACACCGACACCGACGCGGACCGGCCGGGCCGGCGCCCGGTCGGCGATCTGGCCGGTATCACCGACCTGACCGAGGGTTTCGCGAGCCCGGCCCAGCGGGTCACGCTGCACCGCGACGCGTCGTTGCCGGACGACGTGCCCCACGAAGTGCAGGCGGCCGCCTATCGCGTCGTCCAGGAAGCGCTGACGAACGTACGCCGCCATGCCGCCGACGCGACCGAGATCACCGTAGGCCTGCGTCACGACGGCAACCGCCTGGAGGTGACGGTCGCCGATGACGGCCGCGGGGGGACTCAGCTCCCCGCGGCGGCCCACGGCGGCGGCTTCGGCCTGGTCGGTCTCACGGAGCGCGTCACGGCGTTGGGGGGTGAGCTGGGGGCGGGGCCGAGGGCTGGGGTCGGGTCGGGGCCTGGGCCCGGAAACGGGTGGGAGGTGCGGGCGGTGTTTCCGACGGGGTGACGCCCGTGTGCCGCCGGGTGGGCGTGGCGGATACGGCACTGGTGTTGACCGCGTACGCGGGGCAGGTCGGCGTGCAAGGGGCCGGCTGACGCCTGCCGCAGCCCGTATCGCGGATTCGGACATCAATGGGCGACCGCATTCCTTCGTGGAATACGACAAGCTTCGCTGAGTCTGGCCCGGGGGGCGGGGGAACTCCTGGACGGCTCTCATCGTTCTCCCCTCGAATTCCCCGCGAAGCGACCGCCTTCCGCGTCTGGCGGCGCGACGCGACCGGCTACCCGAACCCGAGTCCCATGCCCCGCTCTCGAAACCTTCCCTCCATCCTTGTCACCGTCGGTGTCGCCGGCCTCCTCGGCTGCTCCACCGGCGGCGGCGCAGCCGGCGAGTCCATGACGGATCGCGGGACGACGGCCCCTGTGACCAGCCCCGCCGGGGCCTCACCGGAGACCTCGTCGTCGTCCACGGCGCCCCCGGCGCAGCCGGCTCCCCCCAACCCCAGCACCCGGGGCCAGACCGCCCGGCTCACCATCCCGGCGCTCGGCCGCAAGGACCTGCGTGTCGTCCCGTACGAGGGGACGACGGACGACCGGCCGGGTACGCGGATCCAGAACCGTGGTGTCGGCGCCAGCCCCTACGGCAAGCGGGGCGGGGTCGGTCCCGGTGAGGTCGGCAACTACCTCGTCACGGCGCACCGGCTCTCCGCCGGCGGGCCGCTGCGGGAGCTCCCGGAGCTCGATGAGGGTGACTCGGTCCTCGTCACGTCGGGCGGGGTGTCCTACGAGTACGAGATCACCGGCACCAGAAGCACCTCCTTCCGCTCCGCGCGTTCGCTCGCCGAGCAGCGGGCGGCCGTCCCGGGCTTCCCCGGTAAACGGCCGACTCAAGCCATGATCACCATCTCCACCTGCTCGACGCCCGAGGACAACGCGGCCGGGAACTACTGGCGTGACGAAAACGGCAACCCCGAACACCGCATAGACAAGATCGGCGTGCTGGTTTCCGCGCGGACTCCGCAGACTCCGCAGACTTCATGAGCACGCCCTGACGGTCAGGAGTCGGGCAGCCGCGCTGCCCGAACTTCCCCCTCCGGTTGCCCGTTCGGTCAGATGTAGCCTTCCCGGAGGGCATAGGCCACGGCGTGCGCGCGGTTGCGCAGGTGCAGTCGGGTGGTGAGCCCGTGCATGACGTTCTTGACGGTTCGTTCGGAGTAGGACAGCTTGCTGGCGATCTCTCCGGTGTCGAGGCCCTCGGCCACCAGCCTCAGGACGTCCACCTCCCGGGGCGCGAGGCCCAGGGAGGGGGAGCCGGGCCGGCCCGGGGCGCCCCGGTGCAGGGTTCCGATCTGGCTCATGAGCCGGCCGAGCAGGTCGGCGGGCAGGTCGCCGTCGCCGCGGGAGGCGGCGAGGACCGCCTGCACCAGCCGGTGCGAGGTGGCCTCCCGGCGCCAGACGATGGCCGCGACCCCGCAATCGACGACATCCAGCAGTTCGTTCTCCCGGATACTGCCTACGACCAGGACCGCGCGCGCCCCCTCCGCGCGCGCGATCCGGCGCAGCCGGGCGAGGGCCGCCTCGTCGAGCGTGTCCTCGATGAGCAGGGCCACCGTGCCGGGCCCGGACTCCTCACGCAGTTCGATCTCCGGGTGCCTGCGCAGCTGGCTGACCGCGCCCTCGCGGGAGATGGGATCGGCGGCGGCCACCGCCACGGGTATGCGGCGCCCGGTACCGGTGGCTGCTGTCCTGTGTGGGATGGGCAACGGTTTCTCCCCTGTTCCGGGCCTGACACCCGACGAGGACCGGGAGCGGATGGGCACGTTCCACACTTCTGTGACCCGCGTGGCATGCGCATCGTGGAGTACCACGAGACACACCACGAGACCGGGGAGCGATCACCATGAACGCGCCCCGGGCCGGCCCGAATCGCAGCAGGTCAGCAGGGGGTGCGGGGCAACTGGCGGTCCCGGAAGGCTGGTTCGCGCACCAAACGTGAACCTCGCCACGTTCGGGCGGTCGCGTGTGGGGCACGTCACACCACCGGAGTCGGACGCCCGCACGTCTCTGTCAACGGCACGCCATTTCAACCATTCCATCCAGTCCATCCAGTCCATCCAGCCCGGGAGGCAGCGATGACCGCACCGCTGTGGGAACGCGACGACGCGCACGCGCTGCTCGTGTCCGAGACCGAGCGCGCCCGCGCCGGCAGCGGCCGCCTGGTCCTGCTGCGCGGGGCCACGGGCACCGGTCGTACCGCCGTACTGGAGGCCGCCACCGCGCACGCGGCCGACCGCGGACTGCGCGTGCTGCACCTGCGCTGCTCCCCCGGGTGCGCCGCCGAGCCCCTCCTCTCGGTCCGCCAACTCCTGTGCGCCGTACCAGGGTTCGCCGACGTCGTGCCGGGCGACGCCGACCGCCCCGACGGGACAGCATTGTGGCGGCTGCTGCTCTCCTACGCGGCGGACGCCCCGCTGATGGTGGCCGTGGACGACATCCACCTCGCCGACGACTCCTCGCGCCGCTGGTTCGCCGAGGCGGCCCGCCGTATCGACCAGTTACCGGTACTGCTGGTGGCCACCGAACGCAGCCAGTACGACATCGACCCGCAACCGGCCGGTCTCACCCACGCGTTGTCCCCGTCCCTGGTCCGCACGCACACCCTCGCCCCGCTCACCGACGCCGCGTCGGCCGAACTGGTCCGGGACGCCTTCCCCACGGCCCCGCCCCAGTGGACGGCGGACTGCGTACGAGCCGCCGCCGGCAGCCCACTGCTGCTGCGCGCCCTCTTGGACGACCTGGGCGACCCACCCCCGGCCACCGTGCCCCGGACCTGCGCCGCGCTGTATCCGGGTGCGTATCCGGCGGCGGTCTCCTGGTGGCTGGACAGCGCCGGGCCCGCGACGACCGAGGTGGCGCGGTCGCTCGCGGCGCTGGAGCAGGGGTGGGATGAGGAGGGGGGTGCTTTCGCCTTTGGGGTGGTTGGGGAGGGGGCGGGGGTGGGTCGTGTTTCTGGGGTGGTTGCGGAGGGGCTGCGGGGTGCTTCTGCTTCCGCGCTGCTCGCCGACGTGGCCGGGGCCGATCCCGCCCGGGTGGCCGGCTGGCTCACCGCGATGACGCGGCTCGGGGTGCTGCGGCCGGACGCCGTCGGGCGGCCCCGTTACGCTCATTCGCTGCTGCGGGACGCCGTGCTCACCGGCTGTCCGGTGGCCCGGCGGCAGGAGGTTCATCGGGCGGCGGCGGAGGTGATGCTGCGCCGGGGTGAGGGGGCCGAGGCCGTGGCCCGGCAGTTGCGGGGCGGTGGGGTCGTCGGGCTGCCCTGGGCGTTGCGCGTGCTGCGGGACGCGGTGACCGCCGCGGTGCGCGACGAGCGGCCCTACGACGCCGTAGGCCATCTGCGCCGGGCCCTCGAGGAGCCGATGCCCGACGACCTCAGACAGCGGCTGCTGACCGAGCTGGGCTCCCTGGAGTACGCCGCCGCCGACGCCCCGGTGGGGATACCGCACCTCGCCGAGGCGCTGCGCCTGCCGGCCGAGCCGCAGGACCGGGTGCGTACGGCCATCGCCTTGGGCACCGCCCTGGCTGGCCGGGGTGAGGTCCGCACGGCCGTGCAGGAGTTGCGCCGGCTGGAGGACGGGCTGCCCGGGCACCCCGGGCTGGCCCGAACCGTGCAAGCCGCCTCCGCGCTGCTGTCCGACCAGGACCGGACGGTCCGCCAGGAGGCGTACCGGTGGCTGAGCGGCGCCGCCGAACACTCCCCGGAACTCGTCGGCACCGCCGGACAGGCCCTGCTGGTGCGGTACACGGCGACGGCCGGGGTCAGTTCGGCGCAGGAGGCGATGACACAGCTGCGGGCCCTGCTGACGGAACCCGCCGACCCGCTGGCCGAGCCCTTCCTGCTGGGTACGGCCGCCGCGGTCGCCCAGTGGGCCGACGAACTGGACGAGGCGGACACGCTGGTGGAACTCGGCCTGGCCGGACAGCGTCCCCCGGTGCTGCATCCGATGGAGCGGTCCCTGCTGGACGTCCGGATTGACATCGTTGCCGCGCGCGGACAGTACGGACGGCTCCTCGCCGAGCACCTGACACGGGCGACACCGGCGACACCGGCGACACCGGAAACACGGGCGAACTGGACCACCTGGGCGGCCCCGGCGCGCGGCCCCGGCCCCACCAACACCGACGCGCACCTCGTGATCGCGCTGATCGAGACCGGCCGGATGGCGGACGCGCGGCGGCTCGCGGACAGCTTCGACCTCGGACAGGCCCCGGATTCCTGGGAGTTGAACCGCTTCCTGTTCGCGCGGGGCGTGCTGCACTACCTCGAAGGGGACGTCACGGCAGCCCTCCACGACTTCCTGGAGTGCGGCCGGCGGCAGTCGGCCCGTGCCGTGGTCAACCCGATCGTCACGCCCTGGCGGACGGCCGCCGCGGAGTGCCTCCTCGCGCAGGGCCGCCGCCCGGAGGCCGTGGCGCTGGCGGAGGAGGAACTGCGGCTGGCCCGCGTGTGGAACACCCCGCGCACGGTGGGGCGGGCGCTGCGGATACTGGCCCGGATGGCCGGCGGGCGGCGCGGTCTGGAGCTGGCCGAGGAGGCCGTGCGGGTCCTACGGCAGTCACCGGCCGAGTTCGACATGGCGACGGCGCTGCTCGCGCAGGGGCGGCAGCTCGTCACCGCCGGGGAACGGGCGCGCGGGCGTGGTCACATGCGGGAGGCGGCCGAGCGGGCCGAACGACTCGGTGCCGTACGGCTGCGCAGCCACGCCGAGGAGGCGCTGCGCGCGGGTGGCGCCCGCCGCTTCGCGTCCGCGCTCACCGGCTCCGGCTCGCTCACCGTCAGCGAGCGCCGCATCGCGGAACTCGCCGCCGCCGGCCGCACGAACACGGAGATAGCGAATCTCCTCCAGGTGGCCCGCCGCACCGTGGAAACCCACCTGACGAGCACCTACCGCAAGCTCGGGATACGGCGGCGGGGGGAGCTGCGGGGGGTGCTGGAGGCAGAGGGGTAGGAGTGGGGCCCGGGCACACACGCGCCCGGGCCCCGAACCGTCGTCGACCGCAGCACACCGAGCGGCTACGACCGCAGCACCGAGCGGCTACATGACCGCCTTGTACCCCTGCCAACCCGTAGCGATCTTCGTCCGGCCCCCGAACGACCCCTGCCCGTTGCCGTTGTTGCGCCAGACGTTCCCGGAGGTGTCCCGGGACACCAGATCCGCGCGGCCGTCGCCGGTGAAGTCGCCGACGCCGACCACCGCGTTGTACGAGGAGCCCCAGTCGTTGAAGACCTTGACCCGCGCCTTGAAGCCGCCCGTGCTCGTGGTGTTCGCCTCGTAGCGCCACAGCTCGTTGGACTTGTCCTGGACGAGGAGGTCGCCCCGGCCGTCGCCGTTCAGGTCGCCGGCGCCGACGATCTTCTTGTAGCCGGTCCAGTGAGAGGCGATCTTGGCGCGGGCGGCCAGCTTTCCGGTGCTGGTGCCCTTGTAGAGGTAGACGTCCCCGGTGGAGGCCTGACGGGCCACCAGGTCGGGGCGGCGGTCGCCGTTGACGTCGCCGGGCGAGGTCAGCACGTCGTACTGGTTCCAGCCGGACGTGCCGAGCGAGGTGTACGCCGTCGTAGGCGTCGCCGCCTTGCCGCAGGCCGGACGGTAGGCGCGCAGGGCGCCGCTGCTCAGCCGGACCAGGACGTCGTTGCAGCGGTCGCCGCTCAGATCGCCGTACGGCACGAACTTCGCGGTGGTCGGCCAGCCGGAGCCGGAGACCTTGCTGCCCAGCGTGCCCGTGCCGGTGCCCCGCTGGATGGTGAGGCCGCCCGAGGAGTTGAGGGTGAGCAGGTCGCCGACGCCGTCGCTGCCCGCGTAGTCGCGCGGTGCCGCCGCTCCGGCGGTCACCTTGACGGAGCCGGAGAGGGTGAGGGCGGCGCCCTGGCCGTCGGCGGGCTGGGAGGTGAGCGTCCAGGTGTAGGCGCCGTTGGCGACCAGGCGGCCCGCGGCGTCCTTGCCGTCCCAGGCGGCCTTCAGCAGACCGCGGGCGGCGGAGCCGGACACGGTGCGGACGGTGGCGCCGGACGCCTTGTCGCGGACGGTCACCTTCCAGGCGGCGGCGGGCTTCGACAGCCACCAGGTGCCCGACCAGCTCGCGGTCCCGGACGTGACCGTGGAGTCGACGGCCGACAGCGCGGAGGCCGGGACACCGGTCGGCACGATGTGGACGCGCTGCGCGTCGTCCCCGGAGGCGCCCGCGTAGGCGACGCCGCCGCTGAAGCGGTCGACGGTCCAGGTGGTGCGCACGCTGCCGTACGGGCTGTACTCGCCGAGGTCGGTCCAGTCGACGAGCTTGCGGCTCGGCAGGTCCGTGTAGTTACCGCTCGTCGGCAGTCCGCCGTGCAGGTCGATCAGCTTCAGCCCGCTGTTCGACGTGGTGCCGGAGACATGCTGGACGAGGTAGCCGTCGCCGAGGAGGACCCGGCCGGCCGGCGCGGTGGCGGTGCGCTTGGTCGTGCGGTCGTAGACGCCCGAGCCCTGGACGTCGCCCCAGGCGTCGACGCAGGTCCAGTACACCCAGCGGCCCACGGCCTGGAGGCTGGAGGGGGTGCAGCCGTTGCGCGTGGTGAAGGACTCCACGGCGGTGCCGGCGGGCAGCCGGGTCGCCGTGACCGTGCCTCCGCTCGCCGCGCCGCTCCACAGCGTGTTGCCCCAGACGGCCGCGCCGACCCGGTCGCGCTTCACGAGGACCTTGCCGGCTTCACCGGCCGGGAACTCGCCGACGTACTGCTTGCCGGAGGAGGCCCCGTTGACGACGGCGTACCGGCCGGAGAGGTCCGCGAGCTGCGGGCTGTCGTCGAAGGTCTCGAGGGTCGGGCCCCAGTTGGTGGCGCCGTTGGCGCGCAGCATCGTCAGGCCGGACTCGGTGGCGTCGCGGCGGCCGTGGTAGCCCGTGCCGTCGGCGAACATCGGGATGCAGCGCGGGACTTCGGGGGAGCAGTCGCCGTCCCATCCGCTGACCAGCCCGTCCACCGTGGTCTTCTGGACGCTCGGGGTGCCGTCCGCGGCGGGTGTGCCGAGCCAGGTGCTGCGGTACGCGCCGATGATCGTGCCCGGCTCGTACAGCGTGCTGTTGTCGGCGGTGGTGAGGATGCCGTTGCCGAGGGAGAGGCCGTGGATCTGCGCGGGCATCGGCTGGACGGCGGTCAGGCGGCTGCGGGTGACCGAGCCGTCGGCGGCCGGGGCGATGCGGTACACACCCCAGTCGAGGTCGCCCTGCTCGACGTACTGCGCGGCGCCCGCCACGAGCACGGAGCCGTCGGGCGCCTGGACGAGCTGCTGGGCGGCCGGGTCCATGACCCTGGTCATGTCCGTGTTGTCCGCGCCGTCGGTCGTGAAAGCCCACAAGGGCTGGCCACGGTACTTGTTGTTGCCCGCCGACACCGGCTCGACGGCCAGCAGCGCGTCGCCGACGACCTCGAAGGAGGCCTGGTAGCTCATGGAGCCGACGTCGAAGGTGCGGGGCGGCGCGGTCAGGTCGGCGCGGTCGTACACGTCCGCCTTCGACCTTCCGGAACGCAGCCGCAGCACCGAGTCGGCGCCCAGCCGGAAGCCGGTCACCTCATAGGCGTCGTCCGCGATCCGGTCGGGCAGCGCGCTGAACGCGCCGGTGGCGAGGTCGATGATGCCCCAGTGG
This sequence comes from Streptomyces sp. NPDC050619, assembly GCF_040654815.1. Classification (NCBI taxonomy): domain Bacteria; kingdom Bacillati; phylum Actinomycetota; class Actinomycetes; order Kitasatosporales; family Streptomycetaceae; genus Streptomyces; species Streptomyces sp. NPDC050619. Next base: position 12,232 of record NZ_JBFAIR010000022.1, read on the forward strand.
CCCCAGCCCTCGTCGCCGTTCGCGTAGTGCAGGATGACGGACCGCGCGTCGCCGTCCTCGACGACGACGTTGCTCGCGTCGGCCGGGAGCCCGGTCACGGGAGTCTCGGCGACGCCGCCGCCGTCCTGGGGCTTCCACAGGTGGTACTCGGCCGGGCTGCCGTCGTCGCCGGTGCGGGTGAGGACGGTGGAGCCGAAGGTGCCCCGGTAGGAGTGGCCCTCGGGCACCGGCACCTCGACGCTGTCGCCGGAGGCGGCCTGGAGAAGGGTGACGTGCGTGGCCGAGTCCTCGGAGTAGTCGCCGGAGTACAGGGCGACGGTGTCGGAGCTGTCCCCGTACCAGCCGGGCGCGGACGGGGCGGCCTCGGTGAAGTAGCCGGTGTCGATGTCGTACTGGACGGGCAGGGGCAGCCGCTGCTCCAGTGCGGTGGTGGCGCCGGTGGCGTAGTCCGTCCACAGGAGACGGTCGTCGCCCTCCTGGGCCCAGAGGAAGCCGCTGGTACCGGCGTTGAGGATCTGCGTGGCCCGGGGAACGGCACGCGGGGCGGCGGGGAGCACGAGTTCTCCGGCCGCGGCGGCCTGGAGCGCCGCGGGGGCCGCCGCCGCGGGCGGGCCGGCGAGCGGGAGACTGAGGCTCAGCGCTGTGGCGAGGACGGCGGCGGTGCGGGCCGCCGGCGATCTGAGACGTACTGAAGGCGAGCCAAATACCGGTCTGTACCGGCGTCGTCGGCCGAGTCGGGCCACCGTTCCTCCTGGGAAGGCGAGAAGCCTGGAAAGGCGAGAAGCCTTGAAAGGCAAGAAGGAGGCATGGCGGGGCGTACGGCAACGCCCTGGCCTGGCTTTTCTCCGGCCCCCCGGCCGCCCCCCATGCGCGTGTGAGGGAGCGTAACAGCATGCTCATGACTGAGCGGGCCCCACCACGTGTGTGATGGGGCCCGCTCCTCGGTTTCAGCCAGTGACCGTCAGGGCGTGACCGTCACGATGGTGTTGCCGATGGTGTCGGTTCCGTCGCCGTACCCGACGAGGCCCAGGTACGTCTGGCCGGCCGGGAGGTCCTTCCAGGAGACGGTGACCTTGGCGGTGGCGCCAACGGCCGCCTGCTGCTCGGCCGGGGCGGCGGTGGCCGCGTGGTCCGGCTTGGAGTCGGGGCCGATCAGCCAGGTGTGGAGCTTGTAGGTCTGGCTGGTGGTGCCCGACGGCAGGGCGAACTGGTTGACGTACACCTCGTAGGTGCCCGGCTTGAGGTCGACGTGCTCGTCGCTGCCGTCACCGGGCAGTTCGGAGACCAGCTGGCCGTCCTTGTCGAGGACCCACAGGTCCATGTCGCTGCCCGCGACGTAGTCGGAGGACAGTATCCCGACGCGGGCGAGGGTGGTGCCCTCGGGGACGGTGACCTCGGTCTTCACCGTGGCGGCCGGCAGCGGCGACGCCGACGGGTCGAAGTTCTGGTTCGTGCCCGTGAGCGTGCCGGTCTTGGTCGTCCCCGCGTACAGACCGTTCACGGCGGCGGTGAGCTTGCCGTCGTAGCCGGTCTTCGCGCTCAGGTCGACGGACCCGGTGGCGTCCTTGCCGGTGACCTCGTCCGCCGCGATGATCGGCGTGGCGCGCAGCGCGACGGCGCTGCGGACGCGGTGCCCGCTCCTGTCGCTCAGCAGGACCGAGCCGTACGACCACTTGCCGAGGGCGGCGGACGTACGCGTGAAGCTGACCTTGTACGTGGCCGACTCACCCGGCGCGACGACCAGCGTCTTCGGTGAGACCGTGGCCTTGTAGCCGGCCGGTGTCTGGAGCTTGGCGCTGTAGACACCCACGCTGTCGCCGACGTTGGTGACCGTGCGGGTGACGGTCTGCTTCCCGGCCAGGTCGCCCACCGAGATCGTCGGGTAGTTGAGGTCGCTCGGGTCGATCTTCCGGGCGGTGGCGCAGACGTCGGAGCCGTCCGCGTTCGCCAGGTGGTCACCGAGGGAGCAGGAGTACGCCGCCCAGTCCGCGGAGGTGGAGTTGTAGACCAGGCCCGGGTCGTCGGCGGAGTTCGGGACCACGTGCCCGGCGCCGTAGTCGAGCGGGGTGGCCGCGCTGTCGGAGCCGGAGCGCCGGATCGCGTCGCCCGCGCTGTCCTTGGTGGACGCGGTCGTCATCAGCGCCGACTTGACCTCCATCGGGGACCAGTCCGGGTGCAGCGACTTGATCAGCAGCGCCAGACCGGAGACGTGCGGCGCGGACATGGACGTGCCGGACATGATGCCCTGCTCGCCCTTGAACATCCCCTCGCTACCGCCGGGGGCGGTACCGGCGACGATGTCCACGCCGGGGGCCGTGATGTCGGGCTTGAGCAGGTCGCCGTTGCTGAGCGGGTCCGGGCCGCCGGAGGAGAACCCGGCGATCATGGAGCCCGCCTGCTTGACGGCCGTGGCGGCGCTCAGTTCGGCCGTGGCACCGGAGCCGTCGGCGTACGCCTTGACGGCCTCGCCGGCACTCTGGTCGAGGTGGGTGCTCGGGATGGTGTGGGCGTCGGCGACCTCTTCGTCGGCCGCGCTGACGTTGTACAGCACCATGCCGATGCCGCCGGCCGCCTTGACCTGGGCGCTCTTGTCGAGACGGGCGTTGGTGCCGCGGACGCAGACCACGATGGCGCCCTTGACCTTGGCCGGGTCGAGCGCGTCGGCCTGGCACTGCGCGGCCTTGATGGTGGCCACGCCGCTCTTGGCGGCCTTGGCCCCGTCGACCAGCTTCGCGGACGCCACGGCGGATGCGCTGATGCCGACCCCGGTGTACGACTTGCCGTTGCCGAGGGTGACGGTCGTGCGGTAGCCGACGTCGTGGGTGGAGGCGGCGACCGTGGTCACCCACGGCGGGGTGTTGCTGACGGTGTTCGGCCCGTCGTTGCCCGCCGAGGCGGAGAAGAAGACACCGGCCTTGGCGGCGTTGAGCATCGCCACGTACTCGGGGTCGGTGGTGCTGGCGGCGGGCCCGCCGAGGGAGTAGTTGATGACGTCCACACCGTCGGCCACGGCCCTGTCGATGCCGGCGACCATGTCCACCGTCGAGCAGCCGACGCTCCAGCAGACCTTGTAGGCCGCGATACGGGCGGCCGGGGCGAGCCCCGATATCTGCCCGGATATCCCGCTGTCGGGCACGGTCGCGGGCACGTCGATGTTGCCGGCCGCGGTGGTCGCGGTGTGCGTGCCGTGCGCCTCGGTGTCGAGGGGGGAGGCATAGTCGTCGGGGCCGGGATTGGCGATGCCCTTGCGGTAGTACTGGGCGCCGATCACCTTGTTGTTGCAGGTGACCCGGTGCAACAGGTCCGCACCGCGGTCGCAGCCGCCCTTCCACTTCTTGGCGATGACGGCGGCGTCGGGCCGCGGCTCCGGAAGCGCCTTCAGGGACGGGTTGTCGGTGTCGATACCGGTGTCGAGGACACCGATGACCAGTCCCTCGCCGGCGTTCTTCTGCCCACCGGGGATCTTGGAGTACAGGCCGCTGCGGTCCTTGAGACCGAGGAACTTGGCGGTGTCGGGGACGGGGAGGGGGTCGGCTGCGGATCCGGTTGCTGTTCCGGTTGTGGTGCCGGTCGCGGTCGTCGCCGGGGCCGTCTTCGCCGTCTGCGTGGCGGCCGTCGTGTCGGTGTCGGACGTCGCGTCGGTGTCGGACGTCACCTGGCGCATCTCGTTACGGACCAGCGAGACGACGCCGGCGGTGCGGGCCAGCTTGTTGGCCTGACCGGCCGTCAGCTTGGCGGCGAATCCGTTCGCCACGTACTGGTAGCTGTACATCGGGGCGACGCCGTCCACCGCGCCCAGGACCTTGTCGCGCTCCTGCTTCAGGTGGCCGAGGTACTCGCGTACGGCCTTCGCCAGCGGGTTCAGCCGTTCGCCCGGCTCGGGCGCGGTCTTGGAGTACGTCGCGACGGGCTTGTCGGCGAGCTGGACGAAATACGTGCCGGCCTTGTACGTCTGCCGCGCCGCGCTGGTGGAGGGAATCGCCGCCGGATCGGTGGGCGAGGCCTGGGCGGTCGCGCCGTAGGCAACGATGAGGCCGCCGAGGAGTGCGGGGGCGGCCAGTAGGGAAACCGTTCTGCGGCCGACGCGGCGGCGCCGGCCGGGGTGGTGCTGGGACAAGAGAGGTGCCTTCCCCCTGCGCACGCCTGTGAGACACGTGCGCATGACGGTCGCTGGAGTGGTCAGTCCCCCGAGAGTGCCGTCATCGTGTCTTCTGAGAGATCGCTGTGAGAAGAGCAAGATCCCTGAAAGTGCAACAACTCCACACAGCCTCCACGGAGTTCGCTCGCCGTTCCTCAACTACTGCTCCGGCGGACGATTGAGGAGCAGGCTTACGCAGCCTGAAGGACCATCGGCCCGTCTCCCGGCCTGAATCGGGGTCCCGCCGTCCCGGAGTCGTCGAACGCCCCATCGGGCGCTCTCCTCGCTCAGCGAAGATCCAGCACCATTGCGCACAGCAGTGGTGCCCCGTCGAACGGCACCGTTTCACCCACGGTCCGGTAGCCCCACCCCTCGTACAGGACCCGCACCTTGTCGTGCGCCTCGTGCGCCAGCAGCGTCACCCGCTCCTCACCACGGGAGCCCAGCAGTGCGTCATGGATGCGGCGGGCCGCCCCGGTCTTCCGCCATGGCACCCGCACCATCAGCTCGGACAGCGCGAACGTGCGGGACCCGGTCTCCGCGGTGAACGGCTCCGCCAGGGGCGGAGTCACCTTCGCCCACCACGTCGTCGCCGCGGACAGAGGGGCACCGTAGGCGTACCCGACCGGCTCACCGTCGTCGTAGGCGACGACGCACGCGAAGCCGGGGCGCGCACACCAATGGTCGACGAACTTCGCGAATTCGTCCCGCCCGGCGAGCGGGTCGTCAACGCCCTCGTACACCTCGTCGTGCACGTCGAGGAGGAGCTCACGGATCGCGGCCGCGTCGGTGTGGCCGTAGTGCTTCAGGTCGAGTCGGGCAGGCGCGCTCACGACGGGCGTCCTTCCTGCTGCTGGGCGGCCTGTGCCACCCGGTGGAGGCGGGCGGTGATCCGGCTGCTCGCGACTGTGGAGACGGGTACGTGCGAGACGGTTTCGGCGGCCTGCTCCCTGTGGCCCTGGGCGAGCTGGAGCTCGGCGAGCAAGGTCGTGTAGTAGGCCCTGTTCCTGCTGAATCGAGCGTCGAGGAGGCCTAGAGCCTGGGCCGTCTGCTCCTCGGCCCGCGCGAGCCGGCCGGCGCTCTGGTGGGCGAGCGCACCGAGCCCGGTCAGCTCCGCAGGGGTCAGAAAGCTGAGCCAGCTCGGGGCGCCCACTGTGGTGTCGGCGCGGTCGTAGGCGCGTTCGGCGGCGGCGAGCTGGCGGCCCATTCCCGTGGTGTCCCGGGTCTGCGCGAGGCAGTCGGCGAGCCGCGCGTGCAGCAGCGCGGTGATGAGCGGCTGGGCACGCAGGTGGCGTTCCGTCAGGGCGGCCCGGTTGATCCGCGCGGCCTCCGCGGGGCGACCGGCATGCTCGGCCTGGGCGGCGAGGTCGGACCATGCCCGGATCACGGCGACCGGCTCACGCGCCAGCAGAGCGGCTTGCAGCGCCTGATTACGGAACACCTCGGCACGGGCGTAGTCGCCGCAGTCGTGCGCGGACCATCCCGCGCATGCCGCGACGTCGGCCACGGCCCGCGTCAGGGCACGCTCGACGCGCTCGCCGTACGTGCAGTCGTTCAAGGCCCGCTGAAGCCGTGTGAGGTAGTCGGCGGCGACGTCCACCAGGGCGCCGCCGCCGAGCCCGTTGAAGTGGGCGTCGAGGCGCGTGATGGTGCTCTGGATCCGGTCGACGTCGGACATGCCGATGCGGCCTCGCCATGGTGTCTGGTCGATGCTGAGGGCTGCGATGAGGGATGCGGCGATGAAGGTACGGCGCTGCACGGGCGCGTGTTCCTTGGCGGGTGTCGGCCGCTGTGGCGCAGAGGGTGGTGCGGGCGCTGGTGTCCCGGTGCGCGGCACGAATCCCATCTGCTGCGGGCTGCGACCGAAGATGTGTTCCAGAGGGCGAAGGTAGCGCGGCCACGGCCAGCGCACAGCGCCGGAGATCCAGCGCCTGACGTGCCGGTCGGTGCAGTTCGCGTCTTCCCCGAACTCGTCGGCGCCGACCCGGTTGACCTGCTCGGCCAACTGGGCGTGCGTGAACCCGAACTCCGCGAGCAGCGCCTCAAGTTCGGTGTTCCGCTGCCTGGCCACACCCGCGCCTCCTCCCATGTTCCTGTGTTCATGCGCGCATCACCGTAGTCCTGCCGCAGTCGACTGCCCGCTGAAACTGTCCTGTTGGCTGTCAGCAACACCCCTGAGAGTGTCCTGACGGGGGACAGGGCACGTCCGGTTCCCTCGAACCATGACGCTCCGCAGCCGCCACGTCCCCCCATCCGCCGAGCCACAGCCCTGCGCCTTCGTCCAGCCCGGACCGGACCGGAGCCTGACGGCCGGTCCGTGGCTCCTGGCCGCCGCCGACGACCCGCAACGGGCCCGCAAGGAGTGGGACGAAAGCGGGATCGCACTGCTCAGATGCGGCACCCGCTTCACGGCGGTCCGCCTCTCCGCCGCCCTCGTCCGGGCCGCCGCCGACACCGAAACCCTGCAGGACGTCGATACCTGCCTCGCTCGCGCCCTGCTCGGCGGGCCGGTGTTCGCCGACACTCGATGGCACCTGTACTACGCCCTGGTGCCGGAGGGCACCGACCGCGTGCCGTCGTGGAACTACCGCAGCGCGGGCGCGGAATGCCTCGGCCCGAACTCCTACCTAGGTGTCCCCGACCTCTCGCGCACCAGGCCGGGCGAGGGCTTCTCGTACTGGTGCGTGCCGCTGCACACCCCGGGGAAGCTGTGCAGCCCGGACGCGGTCATCCAGCTGGTGAGGTACGGCCGCTACCGGCTCACGACGACGGAGGCCAAGACCGGTGCCTAGCGACATGCCGCTTCCGGTCGACGCCGACACGATCCGGACGACGTACGACTCCGTGCTGCGGGGCGTTCGCTTGCCGACGGGTGAGGAACTGGACACCTTGATCGGGCAACTCCTGGGGCACGTGCGGCTCCTGGCGCCGGAGGTTCAGGAGCTGACCGCCCGTATGCGGGGCGAGACGCGGCGTACGGCGGTGCACGTCCTGGTGCGCACGTGTCAGCTCCTGGAGGAGACGGAGGACACCAAGTCCTTGCGGGTCACGCGGGGTTGCGACGCCTACGACCTGGCGGTCATGGCCCGCGCACTTCTGACGCTGCACCAGCACCCTGGCCCGCTAGGGCCTCCGGTGGGCGCGGACGAGATCGCCGAGGAGATCCGCCGACACCGGTGCGGCGCCTGCGGGGAGCCGATCGCGGACGGCGAACCGTTCGAGCGGCGGACCATCGACAGTGACGCCGCCGGCGGTGTCCACGGCTACGACACGCCGAGCCGCGCGTCAACCGGGCGAGCCTCGTCCTCGGGAGATGAGGCTCGCCCGCTGACGGCGGACGGCGTCGTCACCTGGATGACCTGTGGCCATCACCTGCAAGGACCTACCTCACCGTCCCGGCAGGGAACCGAGCCGACAACGGTGCTCGCTTGGGCCTGCACCGCCGGGAGCAACACGGCTCCGAAGACGCTGAGCACGAGGGCAGCCGACACGGCGATGTTGCGGGGCTTGCTGAGGAGAGCACTCATAAGAACTCCTTGAAGTTTGAATGATTCAAGGAAGTGATAGCAGGCATCAGTGGCGGGCATCAATGATCAACTCGAAAGCAACTCGCTGTCTCCACACATGTGTTGGGCGTCGGACGCCGCGAAGTCAGGAACGGTAGGAGATGCTCAGCCACGACGGCGTCCGCTAGCCGGAGCACCGGAGCACCGGAGCACCGGAGCACCGGAGCACCGGAGCACCGGAGCACCGGAGCACCGGAGCACCGGAGCACCGGAGCACCGGAGCACCCGAGGGCCAGGACACCGCGGCTCCTACGCCTCGGCAGGGGCGACGGGGACCGGACGGCTCGGGGCGTCGAGCCAGACGCGTTGCCCCTCGGCGGTCACGGTCACCCCGAAGCGCTCCCGGCCCGGTCGGTCGTTGGCCACGTACAGCTGGTGCGCGGTCTCCACCGCGTCCCACAGCATTCGCGGTCCGGCCTGCCGTACGGCGCCACCGTCCTCGGCGCGCGCCCACGTGCCGTCACTGCCCCACAGCTCCACGGCCGTCACGCGGCCGTCGTCGCCGCGCTCGAAGGCGAACCCGGTGTCGGGGGCGACGAGGGACAGCACGAACCGGAAGGCCTCGTCCTCGGCGACAGCGGACAGGTCCAACCCGGTGAGTCGGCCGCTCGTCGCGTCCGGTCCGCCCGGGTGCACAGGCGTGCCGGTGGTGCCGGCGTCGCGTACGGCCATGAAGTACGAGGCGACGGGCAGGAACCGGCCCTCGGCACGGCCGTCGTCGCTGACGACCAGGCATGCCGTGCCCCAGCCCACCGGGCAGACGATCAGGCCGGCGGGCTTCACTTGCTCCAGCCATGCGGCCGGGACCGTGCTGAAACCGCAGGTCGCGATGAGCCGGTCGTACGGGGCCTGGGCCGGGTACCCCTCGCGGCCGTCCCCGGCGTGGACCAGTGGGGCGTATCCGGAGCGCTGCAGCCGCGATCCCGCCAGCCTCGCCAGCACCGGATCAACCTCCACTGTCACCACCTGGTGACCGCCCAGCCGCTCCGACAGCAGCGCGGCGTTGTAGCCGGTGCCGGTCGCGATCTCCAGCACCCGGTGACCGTCGGCGACGTCGAGGGCCTGGAGCATGACGAGCATCAGCCCGGGGGCCGTCGAGGACGACGTAGCCACGCCGTCGGTCAGCTGCGTGGCCAGCGCGTCATCCGTGTACACGAGGTCAAGCCAGTCCGGATCGGCGGACGTGACGCGCCGCTGCCCCTCGTCGGTCAGGGTCCAGAACTCCGGCACATACGGATGGCGCGGAACGGTCTCGAACACCTTCCGCCATGTCGGGTCGGTGAGTTGGCCGCCGGCCTCCAGGCCGTCAGCCAGCGCCGCGCGCAGCTCCTCCGCGCGCTCTTCGGTGTGCGTCGTCATGGTCGTCCCTTGGCGAGTAGGTCGGCGATGTGCGCGGCGATGGGCAAGCCCGTCCTGTGCTGGATCCAGGACCACTCTCCGGACGGGTTGCACTCGAACATCACCCAGTTCCCGGACGGGGTGACGGCGAAGTCGAACGCGCCGAAGTCGAGCCGGAAGTGCTCCAGCCAGCCCAGCACGCCCGCCCGTACGTCGTCCGGGACTTTGCACACGTCGTAGGTGAGGGCGTCGTAGTCGCTGCGCCAGTCCACCCGGGCCGCGTCGCTGCCCGCGTGGATTTCTGCCGCGAACAGGTCCGTGCCCACGACAGTCAGCCGCACCTCGTGCGACTTGGGCACCCACTCCTGGAACAGGTGCGCCGTCAGGGACACGGAGTCGTCGATGGTGTCGGGGTCGACCACGTGTGTGGGGACTCCGGTGCGGTGGCCGTCCGGGTACTTCAGCGGACCGCCCATGAGTGGCTTGCAGATCACTCGGCCGCCCACCTGGTGGCAGAAGTTCCGGGCAGCCTCCGGATCGGTGGTGATCAGCGAGCGGGGGGTACGGAGTCCGTGCGCCGCCGCCACCGGGAGTTGCCCCGGCTTGTGGGAGGCGATGCCGTCCACCTCCGGCCGGTTGACCCACGTCACCGGCAGCGCGTACAGGGTGCCGAGCAGGCCGGCCAATGCCTGTTCGTCGGCCCACGTGCGGTGGGGTTCCTCCATCTGCTCGGAGACGGCGGGTAGGCGGGGCCGCCTGTAGTAGACGGCCCTCACCTCCTCCAACCGCACGGAGCGGTACTCGTCAGCCAGGACCCCGGCCCAGGGTGCTGCGGCATGCTCGACGCACAGGGAGATGGCTTGCGGGAAGTCGCCCATGTCGAACCTCATGACCGGTACGTGCCGGATCGTCAGCTCGTCGACCACCAGGTCCGCCGCAGGGTCCAGTTCCTTGGTGACGACCAGCACCGGGCCGCCGGACAGGTGCTGTGTCACCGCATCAGGTACGGGTCGGCGGTGTCGTCGTTCTTGCTGTCCCAGTTGGTGTTGGTGCAGCTTCCGGCCAGGTTGGCGGACCGGCTCCACAGGGCGCCGGAGCCGTCGGTCAGGACGTTGACCTGCCGGGCCGGGTCGTAGGTGAACGAGCCCGCCTCCAGGGTCACGGTGTATGGGGTGCGCTCGGCGCTGGCGCCGAACGGGACGAGCGCTGCTGCTGTGGGCATACGTGTCTCCTTCTCGTGATGGTGTTCGGACTGCTCTGTCGGTTCGCCCGTGCGCGAGGGCGTGGACGAGGGTCTTGCCGGGCCGCTCCGCTCCGATGGCCGGCCGTGGTGCTGGACATCGCCCCCCACGCGGCCGAACATCCCCAAGCGGCGGGCACAGCGCGCGCAGTCGATGGCCATCTGCTGCCGCGGCTTCAGCTGGCCGACGCGGGGCGGGGCAGATGTGAGGCAGGGCAGATGTGGGCGGCGCACTCACTGCTCGCCGTCCGCGCGGAGCTCCGCCCACACCCGTTTCCCGCCGTGCACCAGCTCACTGCCCCAGGCGTGCGCGAGGGCGTCGACCAGGAGGAGGCCGCGGCCGTGCTCGTCGTCAGGGGACGGCGTGCCCGGGGCGGGCCTGACGCGCGAGGTGTCCGTCACGACGATCCGCGCGGAGTCCCCGCCGGTCCGGGTGATAGAGGCGCCGACCGTCGCCGCGTCGGTGTGCTCCACCGCGTTGGCAACCAACTCCGTGACGATCTGCTCGGCGATCTCCACCAGTTGGTGCAGGCCCCAGGTCTCCAGCGCCAGTGCTATGTCCCGACGGGCTTGAACAGCGGCCTCCAGCCTCGCCGGGTACCGCTCCTGGTAGCGCTGTGGCCCCACCGTTGCAGCCGTCATGGTCATCGTCGCGTCCCTGGGGGTGCTCGTGTTCCGTGTAGCCCAACCACCGGCCGCCAGGCTGGGAGCATCAGCAACGTCACCCACGGTGACAGCCTCCCTACTAAGCTGGTCCGGTGATGCCTACGACAGTAGGGAGCCGTGATCAGCGCTTGAAGTGACCGTGAGTACAAGTGGGTTGCCGCGAGCGCACAGGAGTGAGGCTGTCATGCGATCAAGTTCGCGACGAACCCTGACTGGCGGTCAGGGATCACCTGGACGCCCCCGCACGGGCGTCATCTCCGGCTACGTCTTCCGGCTCATCCGAGAGCAGCAGAGACACACCCAAGAGGAAGCAGCCGAGCAGCTGCGCGTATCCCCGGACACGATCGCCGGGTGGGAGTCCGGCCGCCGCCCCCTGACCGCCGTACCGGTCGGGCAGATGCTTGTGCACCGTCATCGGCTGATGCGGATGGGTACCGCCCCCGCGCTCCTGCAAGCCCTGGACCGCGCCCTGGAGGCGGACGTCCTCATCGCCGGCGCCCTCGACGGCAAGGCCGCAGTAGAGGAAAGTCCGCTCGGAGCCTGGGTTATGCAGCGCGACCTCGTCGAGGTCCTCGCGTGGCTCCTCAACCATGTACCACCCCAGTCCGTCCGTGACCTGCCCGATCCGCCCCGGAAGCGCCGAGGGCCCGCGCCGACCGGACCGGAGCTGTCGGTCTCCGACCGGGCACGGTTCTTCACGCAGATCCGGCGTATCGCGGAGCAGGCCCGCGGCGAGGACCAGTTCTTGCTCCGCCGCCAGGCCCTCTACCTCTCCGGGTACGACGACCAGGCCGACACATCGGAGTGGCTCGCCCACCAGCAGGCCACGGAGCGCCCCGGTGACTGGCTCACGCGGTGGCTCAACTCCCGGTCCGTCGCCGCTGTCTCGGCCCGGAGAGGAGACCGAGACCGTATGAGCTACTTCATCGACACCTCCCTCATCGACGACGACGCAGGCGAGGCCGCGAACCTGAACTACTGGGCGTACTGGGTTGGCGAGACCGCTCACCTTGAGTTGAGTGACGACTTCATCGCCGCCCGCACGCCCGGACCGTGGCCGGGTGACAGGCTCCTCGCCCACCTCGCTCAGGGGCTCGCGCCGCATCACGGCTACGTGGACCTCAACATCCACTCCGTCTGGTCCCTGCTCAAGGTCCGGCCCAACCTGCTGCGATCCGGCGCAGCAGGCCGCACCCTGCGCGACCGGCTGCCCGTGATGTTGGATAGCCGGGAGCTGACGGCGCGCGGGCGCCGGGAGCTGGAGAGCATCCGGTATGCGATCGGCCTCGCCGAGGCGTGAGAGGAGTCCGACGGTGACTGAAGAGCTGTCCGCGGTAGCGCGATTTCTGTACGAGGCGGGGACGTTGAAGCAGACCAGGCGCACCGGCTGGTGGATGGCAGGTGTACGCGCCCCCGAGTCGGTGGCGGAGCACTCCTGGCGTACCGCGCTCATCGCGACCATCATCGCGAAGCTCGAAGGAGCGGATCCCGCCAGGGCCGCGTTCCTCGCGGTGTGGCACGACTCGCAGGAGACCCGCACCGGCGACGTGAACCATCTGGGCAAGAAGTACGCCCCGGGAGCGGACCCGCGCGTGGTCACGGACGATCAGGTCGCCGGCATGCCCGAAGTCCTCGCCTCCGCGGTGCGCGAACTCGTGGCCGAGTACGAGTCGAAGGAGTCCCCCGAAGCCGTCTGCGCCCGGGACGCCGACAAGCTGGAGTGCATGATCCAGGGCATCGAGTACAAGGCCCAGGGCTACGAGAACGCCCAGCGGTGGATCGACAACAGCCGCGGCCGCCTCACCACGAAGTCTGCCAACGAACTCGCCGACGCGGTACTGGCGACCGGATCCCTGGACTGGCTGCGCGCCGCCCTCGGAGAGAAGTAGGACTGACCTCGGTCCGCCGCCGGACCATGGCACGCGAGAGCCTGCCGCCCCGAACCGGGCCGCCAGCTCTCCCTAAGTCGAGCGCGTCCACTGGCGGAGGGGCTACGGCATGCGCACCACGGGTGAGTTGGGGTTCTGCCTCAGCAGCCCGGCGCGGCCGGTCGCGCCGGCATCCGTGGCGGACGTGCCAGAACAGGAGCTAGGCGTGGACCGCCGTGCCTTCGTGATGGACGGCGCGGGTGCCGCACTGTCGCTTCTCCCGCTCGGGGCCGCCAGGGAGAACCCGCCAGGCCGGATCGGGATCGGCGACGTGCGGGCCGTCGACCGAGCCGTCAGCCGGATCTACGCACACGACCACGACCACGGCTCCGCCGCCCTGCGCCGCGCTGCCTCCGAGGCGCTGCACACCGCCTGCCAGTGGCTCCAAGAGGGGACGTGCACGGGAGCGGACCGGAAGGCGGATGCGGTCGGCGACTGGCCATCTGTCGATCGCGGCCAGGTGGCTGTCGTACGACTCCGGCCGCCCCGCCGACGCCCGCAGTCTCTACAACGAAGCGCCGGACGCCGCCCGGATCGCCGACGACCCGGCCCTCGAAGGGCACGCCTTCGGCTGCCTCTCTCTACTGGCCAGGTATCGGGCCGTCCACGTGAGGCGATCTCCGCAGCCCAGGGTGGCCGCAGCCGGAGCCGAACAGGCCGTGTTGCTGCACGTCGACGCCTTCGCCCGCAACCGCGCCCTGTACACCGCGGACATCGCGATCCAGCATGCGGTGAGGGAACGGCCCGAGCCGGAAGCCGCGGCAGATGCCGCCGCCCGCGTTCTGGCCTATCTCCCCGAGGTGCGTTCGGACCGGCTCACCCTCGCCTCGATCCGGCTCTGGCTCTGGCTCCGCCCATGATCAGCCGGACAGGCCCTAGGTGTGCCCGGCGAGGGGATGCCTTCACGTCTCGGCGCGGCGGAACTTACGGTTTGTGGGTCACCCAGAGCAGTTCCGCCGGCCAGCGGTGTGCCCAGTCGGGTGGGTCGGTTTCGTTGTAGCCGTTGGGTGTTCCGAGTTCGGGGCGCGGCTCGATGAGGTCGTCAATGATGAGACCCGCGCCGCGCAGGACCTTGACCCAGTCGCCGTAGGTGAGCTGATAGCTGGTCGCGCCGTCGTCTTCGGCGATGGTGTTCAGCCCGAAGTAGTCCTGCTGCAGCGTCGTGGTCACGCGGCTGGCGGCTTCGTCGTAGCAAGCTTCGAACCATGGGCTGGCGACGTTGAACACCAGGCGCCCGCCTCGGCCCAAGACGCGTGCGGCCTGCGGGACGGCCAGGTGCGGGGGCGCCCAGCTGAGCCCACCGAAGTCGCAGAACACCAGGTCGAAGCTGTCGGCGGCGAAGGGGAGTTGTTCGGCGGCGCCTTGCACCAGCGGGTAGCGGGCCGCTCCCATCGTGCGGGCCGCTGCGGCGAGTTGGGCTTCGGACAGGTCGAGCCCGACCACCGTGGCGCCTTCGGCGGCGAGCGCCCTGGACCACTGGCCGGCGCCGCAACCGAGTTCGAGGACGCGCTTGCCGGTGACGTCGCCCAGGGCGTGCAGGTGCGCGTCCGGGATGGAGTACACGCCCCACAGCCGGGGTGCGGCGCCGATTTGCGGGTCGTGCTCGTGCTGGTAGGCGCTGCTGATCTGGTTCCAGAGCCGCCGGTTGGCGGGGATGCTGTCCACGTGCCGACCCCAGCACTGCCTGCCGGGGGCGGTCAACACGATTAGGGCACTGGCCGGCCCTCGCCTCGGTCCGGCCCTGGCTCGGCCCATGATCCGCCGGACGAGCCCCGCTTCCACTCCTGAACGAGGAGCCCGAGCAGCACCTCGTCAAGAAACTCCCCCATCACCCAGGTCGAGGAGCGCAGCACGCCTTCGCGGACGAAGCCGTTGCGTTCGGCGGAGCGCAGCATCGCTGTGTTGTCCGACAGCGTGTCGATCTGTAGCCGCTGCAAGCCGCGCACGACGAACCCGTAGTGGCACAGCACCGCCACCACGTCGGTGCCGTAGCCCTTGCCGCGAGAGGACGGCAGCAGCCCAAGGCCGATGTGCGCGGACCGGTTGTGCGTGTCGATGCCCCACAGCGTCGCGGCGCCGATCAGCGTGCCGCCGTCCAACTCCACCACGGAGAACGGGACCTGCCGCTGCTCCTTGTCGTCCACCACGAACGGCGCCTCCTTCGAGCCGGGCGTGATCGGCCGCCACGGCCCGCCTGCGGCCCGCGAGGCGTTGACCACGTCGTCGTGGAGCTCGGCCTGAAGGATCGGGATGTCGTCCTCGTGCCGAGCCCTGAGCTCGACCTTGCTGCCTCTTAGCATCCGAGCTTCTTATCCGACCGGGCTCGGCGACGGCAAACCAATAAGGCAACCGCACTGGCGCCGTGGCGGGCCTATTCCGCCCCAACGATCCGCTCGACCGCCGCCGTCACCAGCTGTTCACGCTCCGCCTCCGTGAAGACGTCCGGCAGGGTGAGCTGCTCGACGATCAGCCAGTTCAGGGTCAGGATGAGCAGCTTGACGGCCATGGCGTCCCCGGGGAGGCCGGAGGCCTCGTGGTAGGCCACGTTGGCATCGACGTCGGCCCGGACCCGCTCGGTGAGGACCTTCCGCAGTTCGGGGCGGCGGGTGGCCTCGAGGCGGAGTTCGAGCAGCGCGAGGTAGCCGGTACGGAACGAGGCGATGCGGCCGACGAGTTCGCGCATCAGTTCCGCGTACGTTTCCCGGTCGCGGCCGGCCGCCTGCTGGCGGGCGATCGTGGCCTCGTCGGGCTGGAGCCGCTCATAGACACGGGCGCCGGCCTGCGTGAGCAGGTCGTCGCGGTTGGCGAAGTAGTTGGACGCGGTGCCGGTGGGTACGGCGGCCTCGGCGTCCACCGCCCGGAACGTCAGGCCTCGGGCGCCTTCCCCGGCCAGCACCTCGATCGCGGCATCGACGAGGGCGGCGCGCCGCTGGTCATTCCGTCTCACCATTGACACCACTCCAGATGTAGTACTACCTTCAAACCACTTCGGTCAGAGTACTACGTTTGGAGTTGGAGATGCGAAAGCTCGTGTACTACGTCGCAGTCACGCTCGATGGCCGCATCGCCGGCCCGGACGGCGAGTACGACTTCTTCCCCCAGGGCGACGAGCAGCAGGCCGCCGCCTACTCCTCCTGGACGAACGCGCTGTATCCCGAGACCGTCCCGACCGCCTTCCGCGCCGCCGTGGGGGTCGCCGACGCTCCCAACCGGCATTTCGACACCGTCATCATGGGCCTCGGCTCCTACCGGCCCGCCTTCGACCACGGGATCACCAGCCCGTACACGCACCTGCGCCAGTACGTGGTCTCCAGCACGCTCAAGCCCGACGTCGACCCGGCCGTCACCGTCGTCCCGGGCGACCCGCTCGGCCTCGTCCGCGAGCTCAAGCGGGAGGAGGGCCCCGGCTTGGACATCTGGCTCTGCGGCGGCGGCAAGCTCGCGGGCGCCCTCCTGCCCGAGATCGACGAACTGGTGCTCAAGCACTACCCGGTGGTCGCCGGCGCGGGAATCCCGGCCGTCGACGGCGTCTTCGACCCCACCGACTTCGACGTCGCCGAGCGCACCGCCTTCCCCAACGGGGTCACTCTCACCCGCCTTACCCGCGCCTGAGGGCTCCACCTGGAGAACACGCCGGGCGGCCGCCTCCCCTGAGGGGAGACGGCCGCTCTTCGTCGTTGTGGTGGGTGGGTCATGCCTTGGCGGCGGCGACTTCCGCGGTCTCGGCGGGGCCGTCGGTGGCCGGGGTGGCCTGGGCCGCGCGGTGCCTGGGGATGAAGGTGGCGAAGGCGAAGGCCAGTAGGGCCGCTCCGGCGCCGATGGCCATGACCACCTTGAAGCCGTTTTCGGAGGGGAGGGCGTAGCCGCCGAAGTCGGTGGTCATCTGGGCGAGGATGACGCCGGCGAGGGCGCTGGCGAAGCTGGTGCCGAGGGAGCGCATGAGGGTGTTGAGGCTGTTGGCGGCGCCGGTCTGGGAGGGGTCGACGGCGCCCATGATGAGGGCGGGCAGGGCGCCGTAGGTGAAGCCGATGCCGGCGCCGATGACGCAGGAGACCAGGACGAGGTGCCAGACCTGGGACATGAGGATGATGTTGAGGCTGTAGCCGGCGGCGACGATGAGGGCGCCGATCATCAGGGTGACCTTGGGGCCCTTGGCCTTGGTGACGCGGGCGGACACGGCGGACATGACCATCATCACCAGGCCCTGCGGGGCCAGCACCAGGCCGACCATCAGCATCGACTTGCCCAGGCCGTAGCCGGTGGCCGAGGGCAGCTGGAGCAGCTGGGGCAGGACCAGGGACATCGCGAACATCGAGAAGCCGAGGGCCACCGAGGCGAGGTTGGTGAACAGGACTTGGGGGCGGGCGGTGGTGCGCAGGTCGACCAGGGGCTGCGTGGCCCGCAGCTGCCACCGGCCCCAGGCCGCCAGGATCACGATCGCGGCGGCGCCCAGGCCGAGGGTGGTGGCGCT
Organism: Streptomyces sp. NPDC050619; assembly: GCF_040654815.1. Taxonomy (NCBI): domain Bacteria; kingdom Bacillati; phylum Actinomycetota; class Actinomycetes; order Kitasatosporales; family Streptomycetaceae; genus Streptomyces; species Streptomyces sp. NPDC050619. Next base: position 29,579 of record NZ_JBFAIR010000022.1, read on the forward strand.
CGTCCAGCCCCAGTCGCCGCCCTTGGAGACGGCCAGGAGGAGGGAAACCAGTCCGGCCGAGAGGCCGATCGAGCCGGTCATGTCGAAGCGGCCGCCCGTGCGGACCTTTGACTCCGGTACGACGGTCAGGACCAGGGCGAAGGCGAGGGCGCCGAGGACGGCGGAGGCCCAGAAGAGGATGTGCCAGTCGTAGTTCTCGGCGATGAAGGCGGCGGTGGGCAGGCCCAGCGCGCCGCCGACACCCAGCGAGGCGCTCATGAGGGCGGTGGAGCCGGCGAGGCGTTCGGCGGGCAGGACGTCGCGCATGACGCTGATGCCGAGGGGGACGACGGCGGCGGCGAGGCCTTGCAGGGCGCGTCCGATGATCATGGGGAGGAGGGAGTCGGCGAGTGCGCAGACGACGGAGCCGGTGACCAGCAGGACGATGCTGATGAGGAGCATGCGGCGCTTGCCGAACATGTCGCCGAGGCGTCCGACGACGGGGGTGGCGACGGCTGCGGCCAGCAGGGTGGCGGTGACGGCCCAGGCGGTGTTGGAGGCGGAGGCGTCAAGGAGTTTGGGCAGTTCGGGGACGATGGGGATGACCAGGGTCTGCATGAGCGAGACGACGATTCCGGCCAGGGCCAGCACCGCCACCACGGCGTTCGGCCGGGCCGGGGCGCCGGCCCCGGTGTCGGCGGGTCGGGCAAGGGTGTCGGACATGACTGGGCCTCCGTCGGGCGGGCGTCGGGACGAGGTGTATTGCTTGACTTAGGCAAACATAGTCGAGTTACTTAAGTCAAGCAACCTTCTTGCGTTTGCTGAACTTGCGTAAGCAGACGCTGCCGACGTGGTCTCCTGTGACCTTCCGCCTCTTGACGCTGAATGCCGTTGGCGCGTTGGCTGTTCAGTCATCTGGTCCCCCACGCCACCCCTGCCTCGGAAGGCACTCGTTGTGAACGCTCGTACCACCCGTGGGACCGCCGTGCGTCCTTTCGTTCTGACGCTGGTCGCCGCCGCGTCGGCCCTCTCGCTCACCGCTTGCGGCGTCATCGACGGCGTCGGAGGGGACAGCGATGACCCGAGCCCCAAGAAGGGCGACGACATCACCGTGGGGCTCCTCCTGCCCGACAGGGAGACGGCGCGCTTCGAGAAGTTCGACCACCCCCTCATCAAGGAGCGGGTCGCCGCGCTCACCAACCACAAGGGCACGGTCCGCTACGCCAACGCCGGGGCGAGCGCGGCCAAGCAGAGTGAGCAGTTCGCGCAGATGATCGCCGACAAGGTGGACGTGATCCTGGTGGACGCGGTGGACGCCCATGCCATCGCGCCGGACGTCGAGAAGGCGAAGGACGCGGGCATCCCCGTCATCGCGTACGACCGTCTCGCCGAGGGTCCGATCGACGCGTACGTGTCGCACGACAACGAACTCGTCGGTGAGGTGCAGGGCCGCGCCCTCATCGGCGCGCTCGGCAGCAAGGCGGCGAGCAGCGAGATCGTGATGATGAACGGCTCGCCCGCCGACCCGAACACCGCGCGGTTCAAGAACGGCGCGCTCAGCGAGCTGCGGGGCAAGGTGATCATCGCCAAGCAGTACGACACCAAGGAGTGGCTGCCCTCGGTCGCCAAGTCGAACATGAAGAAGGCGATCCAGTCCGTCGGTCTCGGCAATATCGCCGCCGTCTACTCGGCGAACGACGGCATGGCGGGCGCCGTCATAGAAGCGCTGAAGGACGCCGGCGTCACCCAGATGCCGCCGGTGACCGGGCAGGACGCGGATCTGGCGGCGGTGCAGCGGATCGTCGCGGGCGAGCAGTTCATGACCGTGTACAAGTCGTTCCTGCTGGAGGCGACCAACGCCGCGGAGATGGCGGTGGCCAAGGTCCAGGGCCACTCGCTCCAGTTCGACGCGCTGACCCAGGACAGGATCGACAGCCCGACGCAGAAGGCGATCCCGTCGATGCTGGTGCCCGTGGTCGCCCTCACCCAGGACAACATCCGGCAGACGGTGATCCAGGACGACGTCTACACCGTCAAGGACATCTGCACCCCGGAGTACGAGGCGGACTGCGCGGCGATCGGCCTTAAGTAGCGGACGTAGTGGATGTAGCGGACGCTCCTGCGAGATCGCATCGAAGTACGGGATAATGTGACATTGGGATGAATGCCATGTGATGTGAATGCTCCTGACGAGAGCGAGATGAGCGACATGGAGCGGCCTGTCGTCGACCACCAGGGAGCGGGTCCCGTCCGCGACATCGTCGGCGAGGCGCTCACCGCGCGCGCCACCGTCGACGAGCACGGCACCGTGACCGGGTGGAGCGACGGTGGCGAGCGGCTGCTCGGCTACACGGCGGCGCAGATCGTGGGGCGCCCCGCGGCCACTCTGCTCGCCGGGGAGCCCAGGACGGAGGGCCTCCCGCCCTTCGCGCAGTTGCCGCGGTGGCACGGAAGGCCCGCCCTCAGGCACCGGGACGGCCACCGCGTCGAGGTCCGGGTGCTGGCCCATCACCGGACTCCGGCCCGGGGGGACGGCGAATGGCTGGTGCTCTCCCCCCTGACCGGACAGGAGCCCGAGCCGGCCGACGACGTCCTGGTGGACTGGAGCTTCGCGCAGTCCCCGTGCTGTGCGCTGGCGCTGTACGACACCAGGCTCCGCCTGCGGCGGGCCAACGCGGACATGGAACGGTCCGTAGCCCTCACCGAGGGCGAGATGCGCGGCCTGCGCGTGCAGGAGATCGTGGACAACGAGACCGCCGAGCTGGCCGAGCAGGACATGAGGCGGGTGCTGGAGACCGGGGAGACGCATTACCGCGAGAACTATCTGCGCACGGCCGGCGAGATCCGCGAGCACGCCTGGTCGGTCTTCGTGTCACCGCTGCGCGACCCGGAGGGCCGGATCCGCGGCGTGTGTCTCACGGCGCACGACATCACGGAGCAGCACGCGGCCCGCAAACGCCTCCAGCTGATCGCCGAGGCCGGTCAGCACATCGGCAGCACCCTGGACGTGACGCGGACGGCGCAGGAGCTGGCGGACGTGGCGGTCCCGAACCTCGCCGACTTCGTCAGCGTCGACCTGCTGACGTCCCTGGACGACCCGCACGAGCTGCTCCCGGGTTCGCTGCCGGAGGGCCCCTCCCTCGCCCTGCGGCGCATCGCCCACCAGTCCGTGCTCCCGGGCGTCCCCGAGGCGGCCGTGGACCTGGGCGAGGTGGACGAGTACCCGAGGGCCTCCCCGCCGATCGAGAGTCTGCGGTCCGGGCGGGCCGTGCTGCACCGGATGAGCGAGCCCGCGATGGTCGAGTGGATGGCGCGCAAGCCGCTGAGGGCCTCCCGGGTCCGTGATTTCGGCTTCCACTCGGTGATGACCGTGCCGCTGTCGGCACGCGGAACCACCCTGGGCGTCGCCGTCTTCGTCCGCCATCGGCACCCCGACGCGTTCCAGAACGACGATCTGGTCCTGGCCGAGGAACTGGCGTCCAGGGCGGCGGTCTGCATCGACAACGCCCGGCGGTACAGCCGCGAACGCGGCACGGCGGTCACGCTTCAGCGCAGCCTGCTGCCGCAGCGGCTGCCCGAGCAGGCCGCGGTGGAGGTCGCGTACCGCTATCTGCCGGCCGGTGCCCAGGCCGGGGTGGGCGGGGACTGGTTCGACGTGATCCCGCTGTCCGGAGCCAGGGTGGCGCTGGTCGTGGGCGATGTCGTGGGCCACGGCATCCACGCCTCCGCGACCATGGGACGGCTGCGCACCGCCGTACGCACCCTCGCCGACATCGATCTGCCGCCCGACGAACTGCTCACCCACCTCGACGACCTGGTGGGCCGCCTGGCCACCGAGGCGGAAGGCGCGCAGGACGGGGAGACCGCGGGCGACGTCGGGGCGACCTGTCTGTACACCGTCTACGACCCCGTCTCCCGCCGTTGCACACTCGCCCGGGCCGGGCATCCGCTGCCGGCCGTGGTGAGCCCGGACGGCACCGTGGAACTGCTCGACCTGCCGGCGGGGCCGCCGCTGGGCCTGGGCGGACTGCCCTTCGAGTCGAGGGAGATCGAACTACAGGAAGGCAGTCTGCTCGCCCTCTACACCGACGGCCTGATCGAATCCCGTGACATGGACATCGACGAGGGCGTCTCCCGTCTGTGCCAGGCCCTCGCCTCGCCCACCGCGTCCCTGGACGTGCTGTGCGACACGGTGCTCGCCGCCGCGCTCCCCCAGCGGCCCGCCGACGACGTGGCGCTGCTCGTCGCCCGTACCCGGGCGCTCGACGCCGAACGGGTCGCCGCCTGGGACATCTCCCCCGACCCCGCCGCCGTCTCCGAGGCCCGCAAGAACGCCGTTGAACGGCTGGAGGAATGGGGGCTGACCGACGCCGCGTTCGTCACCGAACTGATCGTCAGCGAACTGGTCACCAACGCCATCCGGCACGCCCGGCCGCCCATCCAGCTGCGTCTCATCCAGGACAGGCACCTCATCTGCGAGGTCTCGGACGCCAGCAACACGGCACCCCACATGCGCCGCGCCCGCACCTACGACGAGGGTGGTCGCGGGCTGCTCCTGGTCGCCCAGCTGACCCAGCACTGGGGCACCCGGCCCACCCCCAAGGGCAAGATCATCTGGGCGGAACAGAACCTGGACATGCCGCTCGACCGGTTCTGAGCACTTTCAAGTGCCGTAGATCGAAAAGCGACTTGGCCCCGGACCGGCGCAGTGCCGGTCCGGGGCCAAGCCGGGGTGAGGGAGGGGTCAGGACGGGGACGGTGACGGTGTCACGGCGTCCGAGGGCTTGTCGGCCAGGGGCTCGAAGGCCAGAGCGTCCCAGGCGATCGAGTCGTCGCCGGTGCCGTCGGCCGTGTCCGAGCTCAGCGAGACACTCGGGGTGCCGCTGAACTCGTACGACCCCAGGGAGACCCAGCTGTTCCTGCCGCCGGTGTCCTGCGAGATCGTCTTGGTCACGACGGTGCCGTCACCGAGATCCACGCGGTACGTCGCCTGATCGGTGTTGGCCTCGTGGTCGGGCAGGTGGACCATCACCCGCGCCCAGCCCTTGACCGACCGGTCGGGCGTCCAGGTGCCGGTGACGACCGAGTCGGTGAACTTGGGGTCCCGGGTGTGGGTGAACCAGAAGTGACCGCCGAAGCCCGAACTGAGCTGATGGAAGTCGATCTTCGACGGGTAGACGGTCGCGCCGTTCTGCTCCGCGGAGCCGAAGGTGAACGACAGCGTGCCCCTACTGGTCCAGTTCTTCTCGCCGGCGCAGGGGTTGGTGCTGCCCACCCGGTACTTCACCGTGTTCGGCACGTCGTCCACGATCAGCGCGTTCGGCGGCAGCGAGGAGGTGCAGGCCGCCGGGTGCGGCGAGGTGACCGCCGGCTCGGGGTCGGTGGCCTGGTAGGTCAGCACCTCGGTGCCGCAGGTGGCGGTGCAGTCCGTCCAGGTCGCGGGCTGGTGCCACCAGCACTTGAAGTCGTCGCGCTGGCAGGGGCCCTCCGGCTGGCTCGAGCCCTCCACCTTGCGGGGCTTGGAGGTGTCGCACTCGTTGACGGCGGGATTGCAGAAGGCGTCGTGCGGCGGCTCGGCGTCCGGCGCGCTGCCGGTCGGCCAGGTGCCGACGGCGAAGGCCGGAGCGGACGTGCCGGTCGTCGGGTCGGTCTTCTGCTGGGAGTACGCCGCCCAGCCCAGGACCCGCTCCGGGTAGGACCACAGGTTGGGGGTGCGGGCGTCGTCGGGGCCGGAGGAGAGGAACATCTTCCGGTCCGCCGGGTAGAGGCCGTTGGCCGGGTTGTTGAACCAGCCCAGGCCCCAGGGGGCGGCGGCGTCCGAGGCGCTCGGCTCGTTGAAGCCGCTGTTGTACGCCCACAGCGCGAACCACCAGTTCTCCAGGTACTGGGGGTCACCGCCGTTGACGAGCATGTCGTGCGCGGCGAGCTGGTTCCACTTGTCCTGGAGGATCCGCAGACTGGCGGCGATGTTGGCCGCGTAGTCCACCGTGATCGCCTTCTGCTGCTCGGCGGTGTAGGTGGTGGTGTCCGAGCGGGCCATCCCGGTGGTCACCTGGCCGATGCCGTAACCGCAGTCGACGGCCGACCAGTCGACGGTGTGGACGCTGCCGGCATTGCCGTAGTAGCCGCCCTGGATGAAGTTGCCGCTCTCGCCCGCGGACGCCCGGGGGGTCGCCTGCGCCAGGTTGGACTCCTGGGAGAGCACGCCGAGCATGATCTGCGCGGGCACCCGGCCGCCGCCCTTGAGTTCGAGGGGCGGGAACATTCCCTGCGGGGTGTACGACGCGAGGTCCGTGCCGTTCCATCCGGACCGGCGGCGGACGTCGAGCTTGCCCTGCACGGCGAGGTCCGTCGCCCACTCGACCTGAGCGGGGGAGGGCTGGAGCGACTGGAGTTCGGGGTCGTTGCGGGTGACGGCGCAGGCGCGGTCCGGGTCGGTGGTGGTGGTCGCCGGGTCGTCGTCGGCGCTGTCCGACTGCTTTGCGGCGGACGGGCTTTCGACGGCGGCGGACTTCGCGCCGATCAACCGGGTCTCGACGCTGTTCGTGTGCAGCCCGGACGACTGGCTCTCGCCGCCGGAGCCGGAGCCGGAGCCGGAGCCGGAGGTGAGCGTGGCCAGGGCCGGGGACTGCTCGGCGCCCTGCCCCTGCCGCGGTGCCTTGGGCTTCACCCGGAAGTCGAAGGTCGCGCCGGTGCCCGGTGCCAGGGCGTCGATGCCGACCGGCTGTGCGGTGCCGGTGGCGGGGGAGGGGGTCGTGCTGACCTCTTTGCCGCCGGCCGCCTCGGTGCCGTTGCTGACGCTGGTCAGGGCGAGCCCACCGGTGGTGGAGACCTCGGAGGAGGCCGGGACGTCGAGCACCTTCCAGCTCTTCGGCCAGCTCTTGGGCAGGGTGGAGCCCGAGGCGTCCTCCTGCGCGCCCTTCCCGGTCACGAAGACCCGGCCGCCGGTGCCGCGCACCGCCAGCGAGCCGAGCGCGCCGGAGCCGAGCAGCCGGTCCGTGCCGCCCTGGGTGACCCGGCGGACCTGCACCTGCTTCCCGGTCTTTCCGGTCTTCGCGGCGCCCGGGACCTGGTAGGCGAGGCCGCTGTGTGCGTCCGGCACCAGCCGGAACGGCATTCCCTGCGTACGGGACAGGGTGCGTACGGTCCCCTGCGGGTTCACCGACACCACCGAGTCACCGGTGGCCGCCGCGATCCCGTTCCCGAAGGGCACGGCGGAGGTCAGCTCACCCGGGACGGTCTGCTGCCCCGTCACCTTTCCCTGCCGGGCGTCGACGGTGAGCAACTGCGTGCCGTTGCCCTGCGGCCGGGACAGCACGGCCTGCTCGCCGTCGCCGCAGCCCGGGTTGAAGTAGGCGAGGGAGACCAGCTGCGGCAGCTTGGTCACCTTGCCGTCCGTCAGGTTGACCACAGCGGCGAAAGCGCCCTGCTGGAAGCCTTGTTGATCGTTGATCACCTGTCGGGGCGCGTAGACCACCACGGCGCGGTCCCCGGACGCCGTCACGCAACTCTGGCCGACCCACTGGTCGGTGTCGATGCCCGGCTCGGACAGGGTGGCCGCGGTGCGCCAGGTGTAGGCGTGCGCGGCATCGGCGACCAGGACGTGCAGTCCGGTGCTGTCCCCGTCGTACGTGACCATCCGGTCGCCGGAGTCCTGCCAGCCGGAGGGCAGTTGGGAGGTGTCGGTGACCCGGTCCAGCAGCGAGACGGTGGTGTCGGGGGACGTGTCGGTCAGAGCCGCTGAAGCCAGCGGTGCGACGAGCGCCATCGACACCAGGGATATCCCGCCGGCCGCGAGTATGCGGCCGCGTCGGCTTTTCGGCACCCGCCACCGGTGCCTTCCCCCTGGGTTTTCACGAGAAGTGCGCAAGGCGTTCCGTCCAGATTCATTTGTAAAGAGAGGTCAGTTACCGGCTTCGACGGTTCCCCCGGGCCAGTGAGGCGGAAGTTATCAGTCCGCTATGGCCGCAGAACGTGACGGAGGACTCCTACCGGGGGGTATTCACGAAATATCCACGAGGGATGAAATGGAATTCTGAGACGGTGTAGCGACTGCAACTACCGGTTCACACAAGCCAACCCGAAGGATCAGCGAACGTGTCGTCGAAGAACAGCCGCCTCAGGGTCGCTTTCGTGGCTCTCGTCGTGGGCCTCGCCGGTCTGGCCGCGGCAGGACCCGCCGCGGCGGCCACGCACCAGGACATTCCGCCAGCGGCCACGGCTCCGGGAGAGCAAGCGCCCCCGGTACTCGTCGACTTCGTGGACCTGGCAGCGAGCCCGCTCCCGGCCGACAGCGAGAAGCACGAGTTCACGGTCACCTACCGCAACGAGTCGTTGGTGGACCAGACGGTAGCCCCGCAGTTGCTGGTGGAGTCCCCGGACGCGGGCCCGTACCTGGACCCGTCGGACGTCAAGCTCGAGCGGCGCACCGCGCACGGCTGCTGGAAAACCGTACAGATGGGGACCCAGACCGGCACGCTGTACACCGACCTGGTGACCGCGCAGCGCACGCTGCACCCGGGTCAGACCCTCACCCGGGTCTACCGGCTCACCGTCACCAACCCCGAGGCAGTGGGCACGGTGCAGCCGAGGGTGGCGCTCTACGCCTGAGCTTCCAGAGACAGTCGCACCAACGGCGAGGCGCCGGGCCCCATGAAGGGCCCGGCGCCTCGCCGTTGGCGTGAGGGGCGAATCAGCGCAGGACGCCGATGCGCTCCAGGCGGTCGCTGACGCCGTTGAGGAGTTCGCCGAGCGTGGTGCCGGGCGGGGCCACCGTGGGCGTGGAGGAGGGCGGCTGGGTCTCGTCCGCGCAGGTCGTGCCCGAGGCCGGGACCTTCAGGTCCACCAGGTAGCCGATGACCGCGTCCGTCGCGCAGGCGCTCCTGCCGAAGGCGGTGTGCCCCTCGGCCTTGAACGTGAGCAGCGAGGCGTTGTCCAGCTCACGGGACAGGGCCACCGCGTCCTGGTACGGGGTGTCCGGGTCGCCGGTGGTGCCGAGGACGAGGATCGGCGCCGAGCCCTTCGCCGCGTAGGAGCCGTCGTACCGGCTGACGTGTTCGCCGGTCCACTGGGCGCAGGCGGTGGCGTGCTGGTGGTCGTAGGTCGGAGGGCCGTACGCCATGGCCGGGCCGAGCAGCGGTGCCAGCCTGGCGTTGGTCGTGACCTGCCGCTTCAGCAGGGCCGGGTCGCTCGGGTAGTCCTTGTCGACGCACTCGACGGCCACGTTCGGGTTCAGGAAGTCGAAGCTGGCCGGGGACGGCGGCCGCAGCAGCATGGAGGTGTTGTCGCGCTGCTGGGCCTTGTGCAGGGCCTCGCCGAGCGAGGGCCAGATGACCTTGCCCTCGTTGATGTTGAACATCAGGCGGTAGACGAGGGTGTAGCCGTTCGCCTGGCCGCCGTTCGCGGTCGGTACCGGGTCGGCGTCCAGGTCGGCCTTGAGCTTCGCGAAGGCCGCACGGGGATCGCCGTCGCCGAACCCGCAGGTGGCCTGGTCGGCGGCGCACCAGTCGAGGAAGCGGCTCATCGCGCCGTCCAGGGCCAGGTACTGGGGCCGGTCGTAGGCGTACGGCTGGTCGGTGTAGTGCACCGGGTCGTACGCGCCGTCGAGGGCCAGGGCGCGCACCCGGTCCGGGAACATGGCGGCGTAGACGGTGCCGATGTAGCTGCCGAACGACCGCCCGTAGTAGGTGAGTTGGTCCTCGCCCAGCGCCTGGCGCAGCAGGTCGATGTCGCGGGCGACGTACTCGGTGCCCACGTACGGCAGCAGGTCGCCCGCGTTGGTCTCGCAGGCCTGGTCGAACTCGGCGGCCTGGCGTACGGCCGGCTCGTAGGCGCCGGGGCCGGGGACGCCCTTGGCCTGGGTGACGGCCTGGGTGTACGTCGGGTCGTCCCAGCACTGGAGCGCCGAACTGCGGCCGACGCCGCGGACGTCGTAGCCGAAGACGTCGAACGAGTCGCGGAGGGCGGCCGGCAGGCTCGCGTAGTTGCCGCGGACGAAGTCCACTCCGGAGTTGCCCGGACCGCCGGGCTGGAGGAAGAGGGTGCCCTTGCGCTTCGTCTGGTCCGCGGCCTTCTTGCGGATCACCGCCAGGGTGATGGTCTTGCCCTGCGGTTCGCGGTAGTCCAGCGGCACCGGGGCGTTCGCGCACTCGAAGCCGTCCTGGCAGTCGGACCAGGCCAGGCTCGGTACCGGCGGGGTGTCCTGCGAGGTCTTCCCGTCCGTCTGCGCGGCCATCACCTGGACGCCCGTCCCGGCGATGACGAAGGCGGCCGCGGCGGCGGCAGCGATCCTCAGTCGCGGGAGCCCTCTGCGCGCCCGGGTACCGGACCGGCGTCCGAGCCGGCGCGTCAAGCGCCCGCCCCGTCCGGACGAGTCGTGATCGTGCGTAGTCACCGCGTGTTTCCCCTCGGGCTGTTGTGACACCAAGCACCCACTGGTCCAGGTGAGTTCGGGGACTGTTTAGCTCAAAGGGAAGGCAAAAGGCCACTCGAGTGACCGTATGGCGGCTCTTCTACGAGATCTTTTCAGTACCCGGCGGTAGTTACCGTGTGCGTCACGTTGGTCGTGTTGCTCGTGCGAGAAGGACGTGCCCATGCCGGAACTGCCGGACGTCGAGGGATTCCGCGAAGTGCTCGAGACCTGTGCGAAGGGCCGGGTCATCGAACGCGTCGACGTGCGCGACGCGGGCGTCCTGCACGGTGTGAGCGCGCGGCGGCTGCGCGGGGCGCTGGAGGGACGGCGGTTCACCCGGCCGGAGCGGCTCGGGAAGTGGCTGCTGGCCCACACCGGCGACGGGCCCACCCTCATGCTGCACTTCGGGATGACCGGACTACTGGTCTGCGGCCATTCCGACGACGCGCCCGAGGCCCACGACCGCGTCCTGTTCACCGTGGGCGGCGGCCGTCAGGTGCGTTACCGCGACCAGCGCAAGCTCCAGGGCGTCTGGCTGGCAGAGGACGACTCCGAGCTCGCGCGGTTGCTGGACGAGCAGGGCCCCGACGCGATGGCGGTGGACCGGGAGGAGTTCATGGCCGCGCTCTCCGCCCGCCGCGGCCGCGTCAAGACCGTCCTCACCGATCAGTCCGTACTGGCCGGACTCGGCAATCTGCTGGCCGACGAGATCCTTTGGCGCGCGGGGCTGCCCCCGACCACCCGGGCGAGCGATCTCACCGAGGCCGAACTCCGCCGCCTGTACACCCACATGGGCCGCACCCTGCGCTCCGCGGTCACCGCCGGCCGCGTCCCGCCGCGCGACTCCTGGCTCACCGGCCACCGCGACGACACCGACCCGGTCTGCCCGCGCTGCGACGGCCCGCTGCGTCGCCGCCGTATGTCGGGCCGTACGACGGTGTGGTGTCCGCGGTGCCAGCCGGAGGGGTCCTGAGCAGGTCGCGATCCGGGCAGGAAGCCCGGTCGGCGACCCGAACAGCTGGACCCCCACTGATCTCTCGCACTCCCTGCACTCCTTGCACGGTGCGCGGTTGCCGCGTGGCGCGCAAGGATTTCGGCATGGCTTCCCAAGGGATCCGGCGGCGCCGCTCTTCCCCCTGGTAGTCGGGCCCACTCCTCGATGTCAGGAACTCCCTTGCACGACTCGCCACAGGCCGTTGAGGCGGAGGATCAGGAATCCTCCGGCGCTCCACCCCGCTTCGGCCTCGTGTTCGCCGCCCTGATGGCCGCGATGCTGCTCGCGTCCCTCGACCAGACGATCGTCAGCACCGCCCTGCCGACGATCGTCGGCGAACTGCACGGCGTGCGGCACATGGCCTGGGTGACCACCGCGTACATCCTCGCGGCCACCGTCGCCATGCCTGTCTACGGCCGGCTCGGCGACCTGATCGGCCGCAAGGCCCTCTTCCTCGGCGGTATCGGAGCCTTCCTCGCCGGTTCCGTGATCGCGGGGGCGGCACCGGACATGACCGTGCTCATCGTCGGCCGGGGCATACAGGGGCTGGGCGGCGGCGGGCTGATGATCACCTCGCAGGCGATCATCGCCGACCTCGTACCGCCGCGCAGGCGTGCGCGGTACATGGCTCCGATCGGTGCCGTCTTCGGTCTGTCCTGCGTGGCCGGACCGCTGCTCGGCGGCTGGTTCACCGATGGCATCGGCTGGCGCTGGGCCTTCTGGATCAACCTCCCGGTCGGTGCCGTGGCCCTTGCCGTCAGCGCGTTCGCCCTGCGTCTGCCGCGCCGGGCCACCCGGATCGCCTTCGACTACCGCGGTTTCGTCCTCATGGCCGCCGCGGTGACGTGCACCGTGCTGGTGGCCGACTGGGGCGGCACGGACTACGCCTGGTCCGACCCGCTCATCCTGGCCATGGTCGCCGGCGGTCTGCTGGCCTGGTTGCTCTTCTTCCTCTCCCAGCGCCGCGACGCGGCGCCCGGACACCGCCGCGTCGCGCAGCCGGTCATCCCGTTGTGGCTGTTCCGCAGCCGGATCTTCGTCATCGCCACGCTGACCGGTCTCCTCGTCGTGGGGATCGGCATGTTCGCGATCGTCGGCTATCTGCCGACATATCTGCAAATGGTCTACGGCGTCAGCGCCACCGACTCCGGTCTGCTGCTCCTTCCGATGGTCGCCGGCATGTTCTTCACCGCCGGTCCGTCCGCACGGATGATGAGCACGACCGGGCGCTACAAGACCTTCCCGATCGTCGGCACGGCCCTCGTCGGTGTCGCCGCGGCGCTGATGTCCACGATGGACACCGCGACCTCGCTCGTCCTGGTCTGTGGCTATGTCTTCGTGCTCGGCGCGGGCCTCGGCCTGGTGATGCAGCCACTGGTCCTGGCCGTGCAGAACGACTTCCCCGTCTCGGAGGTGGGCACCGCGACCGCCGCCAACAACTTCTTCCGCGAGATCGGCGCGACCCTCGCCACCGCGGCCGTCGGCGCGGTGTTCACCCACCGCCTCACCGATCGGCTCGCTGAGCGCCTCGGCGGCGGCTTCACCGGTGCGGCCGACGACACCGACTCCCTCACCCCGGCGCTGGTCCGCTCCCTCCCGGGGAAGGTCCAGGACGCGGTGGTCCTGGCCTACCAGCAGGCCCTGACCCCGGTGTTCCGCTACCTCGTCCCCGTGTTCGCGCTCGGCCTCGTGCTGGCCTTCGCGCTCCCGGAGAGGAAGCTCTCCGACGGCGCCGGCGACGGCACCGACCGCGACCCGGCCCCCGTGCCCGACCGGACCGTGGCGACGGTTCCGCCCCTGGGCTGACGTCCAGGGGCTGCTCCGGTGTGCGGGCCCGCGGCCACGGACCGCACACCGCAGACGGTCACAACCGGCGCAGCCAGTCGCTCACCGCGGTCGCCGTGGTGGCCGCGTGTTCGTTCATCATCGTCTGGTGGTCTCCGGGAGCGTCGAGCGTGTCGTGCTCGAAGTCCCACTCCGTGCTCCAGCCCTGCGGTGCGTCCGTCACGGCGTCCGCCCGCTGCGGCATCTGTTCGGCGGCCCGCACCAGGACGACCGGCGCGGTGACGGTCTGCGGCAGCCAGCCGTCGAACAGTTCCAGATACGCGCCCTGGGCCGTGACCTGCGCCTCCGTCATCAGGGCGAAGGCGTGGTCGTTGACGGCGATGCCCTGGAGCTGCTCCCGGATCTGCTCCTCGGGGATGCCGTCCTTCGGGAACCAGGTGTCGAGCAGGACGACCCCCCGGGGAAAGTGCCCCCGGGCCTCCAGCCGGGCCGCGACGGCGTGTGCGAGCCAGCCTCCGGAGGAGTAGCCGGCCAGGGCGAACGGGGTGTCGCCCAGTTCGCGGACGATCGCGTCGGCGTGCATGCCGACGACGAGGTTGCTGGTCGCGGGCAGCGGTTCGTCGTCGCCGAAGCCCGGCAGCGGCAGGGCGTACACGTCGTGCCTCCCGTGCAGGCGCAGGGCGAGGCGGGCGAAGTTGTGCGGGCCCGAGGGGGCCACCATCGACGGCAGGCAGACCAGTGCGGGTCGCTCGGGGCCGGAGGCCAGCCGTACGACGTCGCAGGGACGGCCGAATTCCTCCGCGCCGGTGAACACCGGCCGCAGCTTGGCGGCGGCCTGGAGGACGCGGATCCCCTCGGTGAACTTGCCGATCTCGCAGGCCCGCCGGTACAGGCCACGTACCCCCAGCCCGTCGCCGTCGGACGGCGAGGCGGGGGCCTCCGGGCGCTGCGCCGCCGCCAGTTCCCCCAGGTGGCCCGCGAGTTCCGCGGGCGTGGGGTGGTCGAAGACCACCGGGGTGGCGAGCGGCAACCCGGTGGCGGCCATCAGCCGCTGCCGCAGTTGCACCGAGGTGAGCGAGTCGAAGCCGAGTTCCAGGAAGCGGCGCGTGGGGTGGATCTCGTCCGGTGACGCGTACCCGAGGACCGCGGCGGCTTCCGTCCGCACTGTGTGCAGCGGGTCGGTCATCCGCCGCCCCGCCGGTATCTCCTGCGCCGCCGCGGCGGCGGACGGCTGCGCGATCTCGTCGAAGAACCGGCTCGCCCGCGTCGCCGTGAACGGCGGCAGGAAGCGGCCCCAGTCGATGTCGGCGACCGTCAGGGCGGTCTCCTTCGCGGCGACCGCCCGCCACAGCTCGTCGATGGCCACCGTGGGATCCATGGGCGGCAGGCCGCGTCGGGCCAGGAATTGCCGCATCCCGTCCTCGGCGCCCATACCCGCCTCGGCCCACGGGCCCCAGGCCACCGAGGTGGCGGCCAGGCCAAGGCCGCGGCGGTGGCAGGTGAGGGCGTCCAGGAAGGCGTTGCCCGCGGCGTAGGCCGTCTGTCCGGTGCTGCCCCAGGTGGCGGAGATGGACGAGAAGACGACGAACGCGTCCAGCGCCGTGTCACCGAGCAGCTCGTGGAGGTGTGCGGCTCCCGCGGCCTTCGCCGCCACGGTGTCCGCGAACTCGGCGAGATCCATGTCCGTCAGCGGCGCGAACCGGCCGCCGACTCCGGCCGCGTGCACCACGGCCGTCAGCTCGCTGCCCGGTATCGACCGGAGCAGTCGTGCGACCTGATCGCGGTCGGCCATGTCACAGGTCTCGACCGAGACGTGCACCCCCAGGCCGAACAGCTCACCGACCAACTGCGTGGCGCCCGGCGCGTCCATGCCCCGGCGGCTGGTGAGCACCAGCCGCCGTGCGCCGTTCTCGGCCAGCCACCGGGCAGCCCGCGCGCCGAGCGCGCCGGTACCTCCGGTGACCAGCACGGTGCCGCGCGGGCGCCAGTCACCCTCCGCCGGGCGGGCCTCGGCGTGCGTCAGACGGCGGGCGAACAGCCCGTCGCCGCGCACCGCGAGCTGGTCCTCTCCCTCCGGCGCGGTCAGGGCCGTACCGAGCCACAGCGTCGCCTCGTCGTCCAGCCGCTGGGGCAGGTCGATCAGGCCGCCCCAGCCGCGCGGCCGTTCCAGGGCGAGGGTGCGGCCCAGGCCCCACACCATGGCCTGGGCGGGGTCGGTGACCGTCTCGCCGTCGGCCGTGGCGACGGCGGCGCGCGTGACGCACCACAGCGGCGCCTCGAGTTCCAGGTCGGCCAGTGCCTGGGCGAGTGCGCAGGTCGCGGCGAGGCCGTCGGTGACCGCGGGGTGCCCGGCGTGCGGGGTGGCGTCCAGCGCGAGCAGGGACAGCACGCCGCCGGGCGTACCGCCCGCGTCGGCCACCTGCTTCGCCACCAGCTCCGTCATCCGCGCGCGGTCCGCGTCCCGCGGCCCGACGGGTACGGTGACCGCCCGGCCGCCGAGGCGGTCGACCGTCCATGCCAGGCGCGAGACGAGTTCCTCGTCGGCCCCGGCCGGCGTGGTCAGCAGCAGCCACGTCCCGGACAGCCTCGGCACGGCCGCGGAGGGCGCGGGCACCACCGGACGCCACTGGACCCGGTAGCGCCAGTCGGCCGGGTCGGCCGGGGCCGGCGCGGTCTCGGAGACCTCTGTCCGGGCGGCCGGCTGGAGCCAGTAGCGCCTGCGCTGGAAGGCGTACGTGGGCAGGTCGACGTGGACCGCGCCGCGGCCCTCGTAGAGCGCGGGCCACTCGACGTGAACACCCCGCACATACAGGTCGGCCAGCGCGGTCTGCACGGTCACCTCCTCCGGGAGGCCGGCGCGCGCCGCCGCCACGAAGACGGCCGAGACGGCGGCCTCCTCGGGCAGGCAGCCGGCTCCCATGGCCGCCAGCACCGCGTCGGGGCCCAGTTCCAGGAACCCGGTGACGCCCTGTTCGTGCAGGCAGCGCACCCCGTCCGCGAACCGCACGGCCTCCCGGACATGCCGAACCCAGTAGTCGGGCGAGCCGAGTTGCTCGTCCGTGGCGGCCTTACCAGTGAGGTTGGAGACGACGGGCAGCAGCGCGGGCCGGTAGGTGACACCCGCGGCGACCTCCCGGAAGGCGTCGAGCATGTCGTCCATGTGCGGGGAGTGGAAGGCATGACTGACCGTCAGCAGCTTTGTCCTGCGGCCACGCTCCCGCCACAGCTCGGCGACCTGGTCCACCGCGTCCGCGTCCCCGGCGACGACGGTGGCGGCCGGGCCGTTGACCGTCGCCACGACCACCCTGCCGTCGAATCCGGCCAGGGTCTGAAGGACCTCGTCCTCGGTCGCCTGTACGGCGGCCATCGCACCGCCCGCCCGGCAGGACTGCATCAGCCGCCCGCGTGCGGCGACCAGCGCGCAGGCGTCGTCCAGGGACCACACGCCCGCCAGGTGCGCGGCGGTCAGCTCGCCGACCGAGTGGCCGAGCAGCACGTCGGGCCGCAGGCCCCAGGACTCGACGAGCCTGAACAGCGCGGTCTCGTAGGCGAAGAGGGCGGGCTGGGTGTACTCCGTCCGGTTCAGCAGCGCGGCCTCGGCCGTGCCGTCGGGCGCGAACATCACCTCGCGCAGCGGCCGTTCGAGGTGGACGTCCATCCGGGCGCAGACCTCGTCCAGGGCCTGGGCGAACACGGGGTGGGCGCCGTACAGCCGCCGCCCCATTCCCGGCCGCTGGCCGCCCTGTCCGGTGAACAGCACCGCGAGCCGCCCCTCGGCGACCCGCGGCGAGACGCTGCCGCGCGTCACGCTCGGCGCGGCGGCGTTCTCGGCCAGTGCCCGCAGCGCCCGTACGGTCTCGTCGCGGCCGGAGGTGACGACGACGGCGCGGTGCTCGAAGGGGGCCCGGGCCGTCAGGGTCGCCCCGGCGTCCGGCAGGGCGATGTCCGGGTGGTCGGCCAGGTGCTGGGCGAGGCGCCCGGCCTGCTCGCGCAGCGCCGCTTCGGTCCGTGCCGACACCACCACCGGCAGGGGCGGCGCAGCGGTCGCGGGCTCGGGCCGCGGGGGCTCCTCGATGATGACGTGCGCGTTGGTGCCGCTCACCCCGAAGGCGGAAACCGCCGCCCGGCGCGGACGCCCGGTGTGCGGCCACGGCACCGGCTCCCGCAGCAGCTCGACGCACCCCGCGGACCAGTCCACGTGCGGGGACGGTTCCCGCACGTGCAGCGTGCGCGGCAGCAGCTCGTGCCGCATCGCCATGACCATCTTGATCACGCCGACCACACCCGCCGCCGCCTGGGTGTGCCCGATGTTCGACTTGAGCGACCCCAGGTACAGCGGGCGCTGAGCCGGGCGGTCCTGGCCGTAACTGGCGATCAGCGCGCCCGCCTCGATCGGATCGCCGAGCGCGGTACCGGTCCCGTGCGCCTCCACCGCGTCCACGTCCGCCGGGCCCAGCCCGGCGGACGCCAGGGTCCGCTGGATCAGCCGTTGCTGGGACGGGCCGTTGGGGGCGGTCAGGCCGTTGCTCGCACCGTCCTGGTTGGTGCCGGTGGCACGCAGCACCGCCAGCACCCGGCGGCCGGCCCGGCGGGCGTCCGAGAGCCGTTCGAGCAGCAGCACGCCGGCGCCCTCCGACCAGCCGGTGCCGTCCGCGTCGTCGGAGAACGCCTTGCAGCGCCCGTCCGGGGCCAGCCCGCGCTTGCGGCTGAACTCCAGCAGCATGCCCGGGGTCGACATCACGGTGACTCCCCCGACCAGCGCCAGGTCGCACTCGCCCGTGCGCAGCGACTGCGCCGCCAAGTGCAGCGCCACCAGGGAGGAGGAGCACTGCGTGTCGATGCTCAGCGCCGGCCCCTCGAACCCGTAGGTGTAGGCGATCCGCCCGGAGACGACCCCAAGGGCGTTCCCGGTGAGCATCTGTCCCTGCATCTCCTGCGGCGCCTCGTGCCAGGCCGGCCCGTAGTCCTGGAGCGAAACGCCGGTGAAAACACCCGTGTTGCTGCCGCGCAACGCGTTCGGGTCGAACCCCGCCCGCTCCATCGCCTCCCAGGAGATCTCCAGCATCAGCCGCTGCTGGGGGTCCAGCGCCGTCGCCTCGCGCGGCCCTATGCCGAAGAAGCCGGGGTCGAAGTCGCCCACGCCGTCGAGGAACCCGCCGTACCGGGTGTAGGCCGTGCCCGGCTGCTCCGGATCCGGGTCGTACAGCCCCTCCAGGTCCCAGCCCCGGTCGTCCGGAAGACCGCCGATCGCGTCCCCGCCCTCGGCGACCAGCCGCCACAGCGCCTCCGGACAGGCCACGCCACCGGGAAGCCGGCAGCCGAGGCCGACGATGACCACCGGATCGTCCGCCGTGTTCGCGCCTTTGCCGCTGTCGACGGCGCCCGCCGCCGGCCCCGTAGCCCCGTCCCGCACCTTCACGGCACCGAGCAGTTCGCCGTGCAGGTACTCGGCGAGCGCGTGCGGTGTCGGGTAGTCGAACAGCACGGTGGCGGGCATCCGCAGCCCGGTCGCCTCCGCCAGACCGTCCCGAAGCCGCTGCGCCAGTTGGCGGTACACGCCCAGGCGCCGCCACGGTGCCCGGACATCGACGTGGCCACAGCCGTCCCCCTCCGCCGCCACCCGGGAGATCTGCTCCTTCAGCAGGTTCAGCAGCACGGCGTGCCGCGCGGCGGGCGTGAGGTCCGCCAGCCGGTTCCGCAGGACGTCACCGCTCCCGGCGTATGCCCGCGCGGGAGAACCAGGAACATCAGTGGTCATGTGCGTCCCATGTTCTGGTGCAGTGAATTGCAGACGGCCAGGAAAACCGTAGGTTACAGAAGATAATTGTCCAGCACGCCCGGCATGTATTCGCCTTGCAGAGAAAGGGTGAAGGTTCTGATTTAGATTCGCCCCCACTTTCACCTTGCAATCACCGAATAATCGATATAGGTTTACTTGAAATTCACAGGGCCGACCTCAGGGCGACCCAGGGAAAGGAGCCAAGATGCGGGGGGCGAACTCCGCGCCGACTTCACGCGTCGTCGACATCATCGAGTTGCTGGTCAGTCGCAGGGGTGATGACCTCCGCTACAGCGACATCGCCCGTGAACTGGAGCTGACTCAGGCCACGACACACGCCATCCTGAAAACCCTCTCCGACCGCGGGTGGGTGAGTCGCGATCCGGTCAGCAAGACCTTCACGCTCGGCCCCGGGCTCGTGCCGGTGGCCGAGGCGGTAGGCGCGCGTCCGCTGGTCCACGCCGCGCGGGCCGCCGCGGTCAACCTGGTTGTCGAATTCGGCTATGCCGCCTCGGTGAGTGAGAGAGTGGGCGACTCTCTGGTGATCACGGCGTTCGAAGGAGGGGAGAGTCCCTGGCCTGGCGACCGTATCCCCTATGCGCCGCCGTTCGGTGTCGGTTTCGCGGCTTGGGGCACCGATGAGGAGCGTCGCGTCTGGATCGAGCGGGCCGCTTCCGCCGGCGCGGCAACCGCCGCGCGCTTGGAGGGCGTCCTCGACCGGACTCGCGAACGTGGATTCGATGTGGACTACGTCTCGCCGGCGGTGGCGCACGCCGCCAGCCTGGTCGACACGCTCGACAGCGGCGCGATCGCGTTCCCGCCGAACATCCGAGGGACACTCGACCAGTTGCTGGTGGAATTCGCCACGATCGGATTTCCCGACGACGCCGTAGCCGTCGAGGAACAACCGGTGGCCGCTGTCGCCGCGCCCGTATTCGACCACCGAGGACATGTGGCGTTGCTGCTCGCCGTGCACCCCCTTGTCGCCCGTCCGCTGCGAGAGATTGATGCCATCGGCCGGCATCTCGTCAGCACGGCAACGGAAATCAGCACCTCCGAGCCGCACCGCATGTCATAGACGTATCTCGGCCTTCAAGCCGAGCAGGTTCACTTGCGCGAGCGGATCGAGATAAACCCGGGTGAGTTTGCTGCTGCTGATAAGCCACCGGCCATCGACGAGCGAATACGTTTCGTGATAGTGCCCGAATCCGTTCACTTTGACGGTGCCCAGCCAGATCAGCAGATCCTGGAGCGCCCAGATTCCTGTCGCTGTCGTCGGCGAGGTCACGTCGATTTCGGGCATGTGTCCTTGGTGGACGGTCTCGGCGGCACCGATCGTCAGTCGGATGAACCCGATGAACTCATCCGCGCCGGTCATCCTGGGCCCGAACGAGCCAGTGGTGTCGACGACGACATCGTCGGTCAGCTGTTGCCTGAGCAGGGCCCAGTTCTTGGTGTCGATCGCCCGGAAGTAGCGCGCTTTGAGCTGTTTGATCTCCTGAGTGGCGGCCACAGCTGTAGCGGGGTCCACGCTGCCCGGTTCGGCCGCGGCACCGAAGGCGGCGTTCATGGCCGGCACGGATGCCAGGCCGAGGGCTGCCGCGCCGCCCCCGATCAGGAGCCTTCGCCGGGTGGGCGTGAACGCATGCGCCCCCCGGGTGCCACGGCCGTGACCCGGCGCGGTCACGACTCGTCCTGGTGCAGGCGCGTCGACGTGGTGGCCGTGATCAGCCATCGCCCGCCACGCAGAGCGTAGCTGTCACGGTCATGACCGAAACACAGTTCACGCTTGCCGTCCGGTCGGACCATCAGCGCGTGTACCGCCCACGTTCCGGTGGCGACGGCCGGTGAGGTGAGCTGGATCTCCGGCATGTGTCCGTGATGGACGGTGATCGTTTTGCCGTAGTTCCGTTTCAGCAGGGCCAGGTAGTTCGCTGCTCCTGTGACGCGGTCGCCGCCGAGTGCGGTCGTGTCGACATCGACGTCATCGGCAAGGGCGGAGTCGACGGAGGGCCAGTCCTTCGTGTCAAGGCTTCTGAAGTAGCGCGCCTTGAGGGACTCGATCGCGTTGATCGCCTGCACCGTGTACGGATCCATCGGCCTGTCACTCACCTTTCCTCGCGAGGGTGTCGCTGATGGGCCGACCGGCGACCGACCGCTCCGGCGGTGAGCTTGGGGACTTCCGCGTTCCTCGCCGTGGGGATCGATTATGCGATGAGACTCATCGAATAATCGTGATGACTCGGTGGCTGGTTCGTGGAAGGTGCGTCGAGATCCGCAGGCTGGGAGCGTGATCTGAGGAGAGGGGTGATGGCGCCGGGTGGGCGGTGCGTAAGCGGGAGCTGGCCGGGAGGTCGTCGGCGCGCTGGGCGGGCAGGTGGCCCATATGGCCTGGCTGCGGGGGCAGATCGCGTCGGTCGAGGCGCGGCTGGCCCGGCCGCTGGGCGTCGAGGCGGACAAGAGTGGCATGCCAAGTCCCGCCGACGGTGAGGCGGGCAAGCGCTTCGGCAGGGGGATCGAGTCCTCACAACGGCTCGGCCGCCACCGACGGGTTGTCGAGAGCACCGTGTCCTGGCTCGCCGGCTGCCACCGGCTCCACCGCCGCGACGAACGCACGCCAGAACATCTGAACGGCAACGAATCCGGGGGTCCTGGCCCACGACTACGAAAGCCTGCCAGCCCGCTCCGAAGCCGTGATCCAGCCGGCCATGGCCGATCTGATGGCCCGCCGCCTCACCGGCGAAGCCACCATCTCTCAGGCCGCCGCCGGCCCGCCCGACCGGGACTTCATCAGCGGCTGGACGCGCGTGCCGAACTTCTCGATGCCGTCGAGGAAGTCGTCGAACACCAGCATGATCCCCTTGGTGCCGGCCACCTCGGCGACCTCATCGAGCATCCTCGCGACGGTCTCGTACGAGCCGACCAGCGTGCCCATGTTGAAGTTCACGGCGCCCTCGGGCAGCGAGATGGTCCGGGCTGTCGAGGAGTCGTCGGCGGTCGTGTCCGTGGCCGTTTCCCCCGCCATGTACGCGAGCGCCGCGAGGTCGGCGTTGTCGTGGTAGTCCTGCCACTTCGCCTGGGCGGCCTCGTCGGTCTCGTCCGCGATGACCATGAAGAGGGAGAGCGCGCCGACGTCGCGGCCGGTCTGCCGTGCCATGTCCACGAGCGTGGCCGTGGTGTCCGAGAGCGCGAGCGGGGTGTTCACGCCGCTGCCCAGGATGAAGTTGAACTCGGCGTGCTCGGCGGCGAATTTCATGCCGGTGTTGCTCTGGCCCGCGGCAACGATGTCAATGTGCCCGTTCGCCGGCCGGGGCGACAGCACGCAGTCGTCCATCTCGTAGAACTCGCCCTTGAAGTTGCTGACGCCCTCGCTCCACAGCTCCCTCATCACGGTGACGTACTCGACGGCACGCTCGTAGCGGTTGCCGAAGTGCGCGTCGCCGGGCCACAGGCCCATCTGGGAGTACTCGCCCGGCGCCCAGCCGGTGACGATGTTGACGCCGAACCGGCCGGGGGCGATCGAGTCGACCGTCACGGCCATGCGCGCGACGATCGCCGGGGGCAGCGCGAGGATCGGCGTGGAGGCGTACAGCTTGATCCGGTCGGTCACGGCGGCCAGGCCCGCCATCAGCGTGAACGACTCCAGGTTGTGGTCCCAGAACTCGGTCTCGCCGCCGAAGCCCTTCAGCTTGATCATCGACAGGGCGAAGTCGAGGCCGTGCTCCTCCGCCTTGAGCACGATCGCCTTGTTCAGCTCGAAGCTCGGCAGGTACTGCGGGGAGCTCTTCGATATGAGCCAGCCGTTGTTGCCGATGGGGATGAAGACGCCGATGTCCATGCCGCTCCTTGGCGGGTCGGGAGAGCATCCAAGGTAACTCGCCGTTGTTTCCGCACCGTTGACGCCCCTGTGGGCCGGCGACAGCGGAGCGTGAGAATCTTGCGAAGCGCTGCTTCACATGAGGCGCGGGCGGTTAAGTTCGCCATATGAACGCACGGCTGGCTCTGCTCAGCACGGTTGACCCCGGTGTCGCGGAAAGTGAGGTCTTCCGGCTGGCGCTTCAGCATGCGGTGGCAGAACTGGGCGCCTTGGGCGGAACGATTCATCTGCGGGGCCCCATGTCCGCGCTGCGCCTGGTGTCGGCGACCGGCCTCCCGCCCCTCCTGACCCGCTCCTGGGAAATCCTCGACCAGGAAGGGCCGTTGGCCCCGGCTCGCGCCCTGCACGCGGGCAGCGGGGTTTGGGTGCCGCTGAAAAGCGCCGGTCCCGCCGCCGACCTCACTGGTCCTGCCGCCGGCGTCACTGGTCCTGCGGATCGCATCGGTTCCGCCGGCGTCACTGGTCCTGCGGATCGCATCGGTTCCGCCGGCGTCACCGTTCCTGCCGATCGCATCGGTCCTGCCGACCTCTCCGGTCCGGCCGGTCCCACCGGTTCCGCCGACCTCACCGGCCTCACCGATCTCACCGGCCTCAACGGTCCCACAGGCGGTCCCACAGGCACCAACGGTCCCACCGGTTCCAACGACCTCATCGGCCCCAGCGACTCCAGCGATCCCGCCGACCTCACCGATCCCGCCGACCCGGCCGGGTGGCCCGGCACCGGCCTGGCCGCCGTGCCGGTGTTCAGCGGGGACCGCAGCATCGGGGCGCTCACCGTCCTGATGGGCGATCAGGGTGAGCCCGCTCCCGGGCAGTGGGATTTCCTGCGGGCCGTCGTCACCTGGACCGAGGAGCGCATGGCCCAGGCGCTGCCGCCGTCGGGGCCCTCGCGGACGGAGCTGAGCGGTGAGCACCTGCGGCAGGCCCTGAAGGAGGTCAGCGTCGGCTCGTGGGACTGGAACATCCGCACCGGCGAGCTGGTCTGGGACGAGGCCGCCCTGGAGCTCTACGGCACCAGACCGGCCGACTTCACCGGGAAGATCGAGAACTGGATGCGGATCGTCCACCCCGACGACCTGGCACCGACGCTCGCGGCGGCGCAGCGCGCGATCCGGGAGCACGGCTTGTACGAGGCCGACTACCGGGTGCGCAAACTGGACGGGACGTGGGGCTGGACCCAGGCCCGCGGCAGGGCGACGTACGACGAACAGGGCGAAGCCGAGCGGATGATCGGCGTGGGGTGGGACAGCAACGAGCCGCGTTCCGCCCGTGACACGCTCAGCCGCGCCCTGCGCCACATGAGCGACGGCTTCCTGGCCGTGGACGACGAGTGGCGGATCACCTTCGCCAACCTGGAGGCGGAGAGCACGCTGGGCTTCTCCGAGGAGGAGTTGTTCGGGCGCGTCCTGTGGGATCTGCCCTACGCACAGCAGGTCCCGGGCCTGGAGTACCGCTGCCGGATCGCCGCGGCCGAGGACAGGCCGGTCGGCTTCGACATCCACCTGCCGGACACCAGGCGCCGCTACCACCTGCGGCTGGTGCCGGGGCCCGACTCCCGCACCCTCTACTTCACCGACGTCACCGAGAAACGGCGGCTGGCTCAGGAGCGTCAGGCGTCCGAGCGCGCCGCGTCCGAGCGGGCGGCCCGGGTCGCGGAGCTGACCGCGGCGCTCGCCAAGGCGACGACCTCGCAGGACGTGGTGGACGCGGTCGCCCGGCGGGTGCTGCCGCCGTTCGTCGCCACCGGCCTGGTGGTGCAGGTGATCGAGGGCGACCGCCTGCACACCGTCGGATCCATGGGCTACCCGGACGACGTCCTCGACGTCCTCGACAACACCCCGCGGGCGCCGGGCGACCCGCTCTGGGACGCGATCCTGGCCGGCACCCCGACATTCCTGTCCTCCGTGGACGAGTTCACCGCGCTCTACCCCGAGCGGGCCGACCTGCCCGCCCGCGCCGGCAAGCAGGCGTGGGCGTTTCTGCCGCTCACCGCGTCCGGGCACACCTTCGGGGTCTGCGCGGTGACCTTCGACGTTCCGCGCCGTCTCACCGACGAGGAACGCACCCTGCTGACCACGATCAGCGCCCTCGTCGCCCAGGCCCTGGAACGTGCCCGGCTCTACGACGCCGAGCACACCCGCTCCCGCGAGCTCCAGCGCAGCCTGCTCCCCCGGGTCCTGCCCGACCTGCCCGCGTGCACGGCCGCCGCCCGCTACCTCCCCGCCGGACAGGGCATGGACGTCGGCGGCGACTGGTACGACATCATCCCGCTCTCCGGCGGCCAGGTCGCCCTCGTCGTCGGCGACGTGATGGGCCACGGCCTGCCCGAGGCGGCCACCATGGGCCGGCTGCGCACCGCCGTCCACACCCTCGCCGATCTCGAACTGCCCCCCGACGAGATCATGAGCCACCTCAACGACATCGTCGCCGGCTGGGGCGAGGAGTCGTACGTCACCTGCCTGTACGCGCTCTACGACTCCACCACCCAGACCTGCTCCATAGCCCGCGCCGGGCACCCGCCGCCGGCCCTGGTCCGTCCCGACGGCACCGTGTACTTCCCGGAGCTGGCCGCGGACCCGCCACTCGGCGCCGCTGAACCGCCGTTCGAGACGGTCGAGTTGCACGTCCCCGAGGGAAGCCTGCTCGTGCTCTACACCGACGGCCTGGTCGAGTCGGCGAAGCGCGACATAGACGAGGGCATGGCCGACCTGGCCCGCCTCCTGAGCACCGCCCACCAGGACGGCACCGCCGCGGACCTGGAGCGCCTCTGCGACACCATGACGGCCGGGCTGCTCCCGGCCGAGCACCAGGCGGCCGACGACACGGCGTTCCTCGTCGCCCGGCTGCACGCCCTGACCGACGACCGGATGGCCTCCTGGCCGCTGCCCGAGGACCCGAGAGCGGCGGGCCAGGCCCGCCGCCACGTCCGCGAGCAGCTCTCCGCCTGGGGCCTGGACGACCTGACCCCCACCACGGAACTCCTGGCCAGCGAACTGGTCGGCAACGTCGTACGCCACGCGAAGGGCCCGGTCAGCCTGCGCCTGCTGCACGGCGCCGAGCTGATCTGCGAGGTCTTCGACGGCAGCCTGACGATGCCCCGCATCCGCCGCGCGACGGAGACCGACGAGGGAGGCCGCGGCCTCCAACTGGTCACGGCACTCTCCCAGCGCTGGGGCACCCGCTACACACCGACGGGAAAGTGCATCTGGACCGAGCAGCCCCTGCTCGCCCGGCCGTCCGATGACGCTCTGGGCCTGATGTTCCTGAACACCGACGAGTTCGACCTGTAGCTCAACTGATGTGCTGTGCACAGCTTGTGAGGACCCCTCAGTAACTTCCCCCCATCTCTTTCCCCATCGCCCCCATGGCAACAAGCTGTCGTCAACGGGTGGAAACGACATTCATTTATCGGGAAAGAGCCAGTGACTTGACCCCTCACCAGCTTGTGCTGATCCCGCTGCTCGCCGGAAGTCTCGCGGTGGGCGCACTGGCGCCCGCCCAGGCCGCCGCACCGGACACGGGGACGGGCAAGCAGCACTACTCGGCCGGAACGTATCTGATCCGGATGACCGGGGAGCCCGTGGCCTCCTACACCGGAGGCACGGACGGGCTGAAGGCCACCAAGCCCGAGCGGGGCAAGCGGCTGGACATCGGCACGCGGTCCGTGCGCGCCTACCAGGAGCACCTTCAGGAGCAGCGTGCCGACGTGCTCGCCGGCGTCCGGGGCGTCAAGCCGCTCTACACGTACGACGTCGTCGTCAACGGCTTCGCCGCCAGGCTGACCGCCGCCCAGGCGAACCGGCTGGCCCGCACGCCGGGGGTCGCCTCGCTGACCCGCAACGAGACGGTCCCCCTGGCGCGGACGGCCGAGGCCGACGCCGGTGCGGGTAGCGGGGCCGGTGCGGCTGTGGGTACGCCCGCGGGCACAGCCGCCGACACAGCCCCCGGCACCTCCGCCCGCACCTCCGCGGGCACCCTTCCCGTCCCGGACACCGCCGCGTTCCTGGGCCTGAAGGGCGAGAAGGGCCTCTACAGCAAGGTTTCCGGGGGACAGCGCAACGCGGGCGGGGTGTGATCCTCGGTGTCCTCGACTCCGGCATCGACCCCGGCAACCCGTCGCTGAAGGCCCTGCCCGAGCCCCGCCCCGACGCCGATGTCATCGCCAGGAAGTGGAAGGGCGAGTGCGACCCGGGGGAGGACCCCGCGCACGAAGTCCGCTGCAACAACAAGCTGATCGGCGCCCGGTACTTCGACAAGGGCCTCGACGACCCCACCGAGCGGGACTGGGCGTCCCCGATGGACGCCGCCTCGCACGGCACCAACACCGCCACCGCGGCCGCCGGGAACATGGACGTCGAGACCGCCGTCCCCGACACCGGCATCTCCGGCCGCATATCGGGGCTCGCGCCCGCCGCCCGCATCGCCGCCTACAAGGTGTGCTGGACCAAGGGGTGCACCTACGTCGACACCATCGCCGCGCTCGAGACGGCCGTGGCGGACGGCGTGGACGTCATCAACTACTCCATCGGCGGATACGGGGTCCTCGGCGGCACCCTTGAACTGGCCCTGCTCAACGCGGCCAAGGCGGGCGTCTTCATCGCCGCGGGGGCGGGCAACGAGGGGCCCGACACGGTCTCGAGCGTGATGCCCTGGGTCACCACCGTGGCCGCCTCCACCCACGACACCGGTTTCCGTTCCACCGTCACCCTCGGCGACGGCACCTCCTACACGGGCGCCGGCGTCGGCGCCTTCGGCCTGCCGTCCGCCCCGCTGGTCGACGCGGCGCGCGCGGCCCGCGGCGGCGTGGCCGACGCCGATGCCGAGCGGTGCCTGCCCGGCACCCTCGACCCGGACAAGGTGACCGGCGCGATCGTGCTGTGCGAGCACGTCCTCGGCGACTCCCGTGCGAACAAGGGCGAGCAGGTCAGGCAGGCCGGCGGTGTGGGCATCGTGCTCTACAACGTGGCCACTCCCGTCGACACGGCCTTCGCCGTCGCTCAGGCGGTCCCCTCCGTCTACCTCACCAGCGCCCAGGGGAAGGCCGTCAGGGCCTACGCCGAGCGGGCCGGGTCCGGTGCCGCCGGGAAGCTGAGTGCCGCCGTGGCCGTCCGCCAACGGGCCCCGGAGATGGTGACGTTCTCCTCCAGTGGCCCCGGCCCCGTCCGCGGCGGCGACCTGCTGGAGCCGGACCTCACCGCCCCCGGCCTCGACATCGTGGCCGGCGTCGCCAAGGGCAGCCCGGACTTCAAGGGTGAGCAGGCCGTGACGTCCGGTACGTCGATGTCGACGCCGCACATCGCGGGCCTGGCGCTGGTGTTGCGGGGGCTGCACCCCGACTGGTCCCCGGCCGAGGTCAAGTCGGCCCTGATGACCACGGCGACGACCACCGACAACGCGGGCAAGCCGATCCGGCGTTCCGGGGCCACCGCCACCCCGTTCGACTACGGCGCCGGCCATGTCGTCCCGACCTCGGCCGCCGACCCGGGGCTGGTCTACGACTCGACCTCCGCCGACTGGAAGGCGTACATCTGCGCCGTCGACGGGCGGCTCGTGGACGAGGACGGCAACGACACCTGCGCCGGCGTCGCCAAGATCGCCCCGAGCGATCTGAACTACCCGACCATCGCGGTCGGCGAACTCATCGGCCGCCGGACCGTCACCCGCACGGTCACCAACGTCGCCGACACCACCGGCGACTACGCGGTCGAGGCCAAGGCGCCGCGCGGCTTCAAGGCGTCGGTCTCGCCGCGGAGGCTGACCGTGGCGCCGGGTGCCTCCGCCACGTACAAGGTCACCTTCACCCACACCGACGCCGCCTACGGCGACTGGTCGTTCGGCTCGGTCCTGCTCAGCGACAAGGGCGGGCACCGGGTCCGCAGCGCCGTCGCGCTGCGCGCCCAGCACTTCTTCGCGCCCGCCGAAGCCACGGGGACCGGTACCGGTGCGACCGGCTCGGTGACACTCGGCACGAAGGCCGGCTGGACCGGCACGCTCACCACCGAGGTCAACGGCCTGTACGCGGGCGAGAAGAAGACCGGCACCCTGACCGGCACGGACCGGGACTTCGACGCGACCAAGCCGCCGGCCGAACTCTCGCCGGCCACGGTCAGGACCGAGATCACCGTCCCCGAGGGCACCAGGCTCGCCCAGGTGGGGATCCTCTCCGCCGACTATCCGGCGGGCACTGACCTGGACCTGTGGGTGGTCGACAAGGCCAGCGGCAAGCTGGTGTTCGAGCCGGCCTCCAGCAGCGAGGAACACGCCCGCCTCGCACCGGGCACGTACGTCGTCTACCTCAACCAGTACGCACTGCCGGCAGGCGTCACGAGCCAGCCGTACACCCTGCGCACCTGGCTCATCGACGACGACACCCGGCCCGACCACCCGGCCCCGGCCGACCCGGTCACCCAGCAGGTGACCGCCGGCGACACCCCGGAGGTCACCATGCCCTGGAAGGACCTCGACCCCGAGCAGTCCACCGTCTACCTCGGCGTGGTGGCCTACAGCGACGGCACCGCGACGGTCGGCCGCACGGCCCTGACCGTCACCGTCGCACCCTAGGGACGCGCGCCCGGCGGGGGTCCTCCCCTACCCCGCCGGGCGCGCCTTGTCCGGCTGTCCGGCGGTCCAGGTGATCCGCGGCGGCTCGACGCGTGCGCAGAGGGGCCCGCCGCACGCGTCGGTCAGGCCCAGGCGGCCGACCAGCAGGCCGTCGCGGGCGGCGGCGTCGAGTACGCCGGCGGGGACGGCGTCGAGCATGAGCTTGGCGCGGCGGAACATCGAGAAGACGCCCGCCTCGTCGACCGTGCCCCACGACAGGTAGATGAACCGCCGGCCCAGCCGGTCCTGGACGTAGGGGCCTTTCACGTTGGTGCCGGTCTCCGAGGCGCTCGCGGTGCACTCCAGGGTCCAGGTCGCGGACGCGGCGTCGCCGGGCTGCGGATCGAGGAGTTCGGCGGGGCGGTCGCGGCGCTGTACGGCGACATGGATGTTGCCGTAGGCAGGGGTGCTGCCGTCGGCGGGTGCCGGGCGGGTGCGGCCGGGCAGGTCGACGGCGTCGATGCGGATGCGCAGGGGGACCGGGGAAACCAGGGGGACCATGGGTCCATCATGCGCGACGCGCCCTACTTGACGAGGCGCTCCTCCAGGTCGGCGAGTACCGCCTCGGCGGCTGTCACGCCGAGGCCGAGGTACCAGGTCTCGTCCGGGACGTCGTAGGCGTGCCCGTCCTTGACCGCCCCGAGGTTCTTCCACAGCGGGTTGCCCTGCGCCTTGGACTTGTCGGTGGCCTTCGGGTCGCCGTAGACGCCGGTGAAGATGTAGTCGGCGTCGGCCTGGTCGATGTTCTCGGCGCTGATCTCGACGGCGAGGTCCTCGATGTCCTGGTTCCCCGGCCGGGGGATGCCGGTGTCCTTCAGGATCGTGCCGATGAACGAGGCGTTGGCGTACAGGCGGATGACGCCGTCCGGCATGAAGCGGACCATCGAGACGGTCGGCTTGTCGGCGCCGAGCTTCTCGCCGAGCGCCTTGGCCTTGCCCTCGTAGGCCGCGATCTTCTCCTTCGCGAGCGCGGTCTTGTCGAGGGCCGCCGCGTTGAGGAGGTAGTTCTCCTTCCAGGTGAAGCCGGGGCGGATGGAGAAGACGGTCGGCGCGATCCGGGACAGCTCGTCGTACAGGTCGGCGGCCCGCAGCTGGCTGCCCAGGATCAGGTCGGGCTTGAGGCCGGCGATGGCCTCCAGGTTGAGGTTGTTGATCGTGCCGACGTTCTTCGGGCTGCCCGCGTCCTTCCTCAGGTACGACGGCAGTTCGGGGGAACCCTCGGTGGGGGCGAGGCCGACCGGTTTGATGCCCAGCGACACGACATTGTCGAGCTCGCCGACGTCCAGGACGACCACGCGCTTGGGCTGGGCCTCGAGTTCGGTCTTGCCCATGGCGTGCGTGATGGTGCGCGGCCACTCGCCGGGCCTCGCGTCGGTGCCCATCGCGGCGGTCTTCTTCGCCGCGTCCCCGAAGTCCTCCCCGCCCTGGGCGACCGCCTTCTTGCCGCCGGCTCCGGCCGAGGGGCCGGCCTCCCCGCTGTCCGAGGAACCGCCGCAGGCGGCCAGGGAGAGCGCGGCGGCGAGAGCGAGAGCTGCGGCGGTGAGGCCGCGGCGTCGGACGAACATGGGGGGCTCCCGTCGTGCAAGGAAAGAGCAAAAGGAAAGAGCAAGTAGCCTTAGGTGAGGCTTACTTACCTTAGAGAACCCTGTGCGGGACGGGACCGTATGGAAGGTGTGCTTCCGATCACGTGCCGGTCTGCTGCGCGGGCACGGCGGCGCCGTCACCCCGGCCCGGCCCCACCGATCGCGGCGGGCCGGGAACCACCAGCGGATCACCCGTCACCGGATCCGGTACGACGACCGAGGCGAGCCCGAAGACCTCCTGGACCAGGTCCGCGGTGACGATGTCGGCGGGCGGACCCTGCGCCACGATCCGGCCCTCGCGCAGGGCGATCAGATGGTCGGCGTAGCGCGCCGCCTGGTTCAGGTCGTGCAGCACCGCCACCACGGTCCGTCCGCGCTCACGGTTGAGCTGGCGCACCAGGTCCAGGACCTCCACCTGGTGGGCGATGTCCAGATAGGTCGTCGGCTCGTCGAGCAGCAGCAGGTCGGTGTCCTGGGCGAGGGCCATGGCGATCCACACCCGCTGGCGCTGGCCGCCGGACAGCTCGTCGACCGGGCGCTCGGCGAGGTCGGCGGTCCCGGTGCGCTCCATCGCCTCGGCGACGGACGTCTCGTCCGTCTCGGACCACTGCTGCCACCACTTCTGGTGCGGCTGCCGTCCGCGCGAGACCAGGTCCGCCACCGTGATGCCCTCCGGCGGCACCGGAGTCTGCGGCAGCAGGCCGATCACCTGGGCGATCCTCCTCGTGGGCAGGCGGGCCAGTTCGGCGCCGTCGAGGAGTACGGCGCCCCGACGCGGCTTCAGCAGCCGGCCCAGGGCGCGCAGCAGGGTGGACTTGCCGCAGGCGTTGGGGCCGACGATGACGGTGACCTTGCCGTCCGGGACCTCCAGGTTCAGGTCCTCCACGACCGTACGGTCCTCGTAGGCGAGGGTGAGCCCCTGTGCGGTGAGTCGGTTGCCGGTCACGCGGTTCCTCCGGAACGGCCGTTACGGGTGCGGATGATCAGCCACATCAGATACGGGGCGCCCACCAGGGCGGTGAACACGCCGACCGGAAGTTCCAGCGGCGAGAAGAGCCTGCGGGCCAGCAGGTCCGCGACGACCACGATCAGCGCGCCCGCCAGCGCGGAGCACACCAGCGGGATGTGCGGGGTGCGGGTGAGCCGACGGGCGATCTGCGGGGCGAGCAGGGCCACGAAGTCGACCGGACCGGCGGCACCGGTCGCGGCGGACGCGAGGACCACGCCGAGGACGCTCAGCCCGAGCCGGACGCGGCCGAGCCGGATGCCGAGGGCGGCGGCGGTGTCGTCGTCGAACGCGGCGCTGCGCTGCGCGCGGGCCGCCCACAACAGGAACGGCACGAGCAGCAGGAGGAGCGTGGCGAGCGGTGCCGCCTGGTCGAAGCCGCGGCCGTTGAGCGAGCCGGTGAGCCAGGTCTTGGCCTGCTGGGCGACGAGGTAGTCGCCCTTGGTCACCAGCAGCCGGGTCAGCGAGCCGAGCGCCACCGAGATGCCGATGCCGATGAGGACGAACCGGGAGGCGCTGAGGCCTCCGCGCCAGGCGAGCAGATAGACGAGCAGGGCGGTGAGCAGGCCGCCCGCGACGGACACGTACGGCAGGGCGGCGTACGAGGTGAGGCCGAAGGTCATCGCGGCCACCGTCGCCACGCCCGCGCCGTGCGTCACGCCGATGACGTCGGGGCTGGCCAGCGGGTTGCGGGCCATGGTCTGGATCAGCGCCCCGGAGAGGCCGAAGGAGACGCCCA
The DNA here is from genome assembly GCF_040654815.1 of Streptomyces sp. NPDC050619. Lineage (NCBI taxonomy): Bacteria > Bacillati > Actinomycetota > Actinomycetes > Kitasatosporales > Streptomycetaceae > Streptomyces > Streptomyces sp. NPDC050619. The sequence goes on from NZ_JBFAIR010000022.1 coordinate 62,332, forward strand.
CCAGCAGGCCGGTCACCAGGCGCGGCAGCCGGAGCGTGCCGACCACCAGGTCGTCCGGGCTGGGCAGGCCCAGCAGCACGCGGACGACCTCGCCCGGGGCGACGAACGACTCGCCCACGCACAGGGAGCCCACCGCGGCGGCCGACAGCAGGACGGCGAGGACGGCGCCCACCGCAAGGGCTCTGCGGTGCACCAGGAAGCTGCTGCCGCGCCCGGCCCGCAGGAGGGCGTGCCCGGCGGGACGCACGGCGGGGTGCCGGGTGGCGCGAGAATCCCGGCCGGCGATCCCGGTCATGCCGCGGCCACCGCCTTCCTGCGCACCAGCACGACCAGGAACGGCACCCCGGTCAGGGCGGTCATGACGGCCACCGGTACCTCCGAGGGCCGTACGACGACCCGGCCGAGGACGTCCGCCAGGAGCAGCATCACCGGGCCGAGCAGCGCGGCCATGGGCAGCAGCAGGCGGTGCCCCGGGCCGACGAGTGCGCGGGCGATGTGCGGAACGGCGAGGCCCGTGAAGGCGATGGGACCGGCCGCGGCGACCGCGGCACCCGTCAGGACGGTCGCGCCGAGGGCGCCGGTCGCCCGGAGCAGGGCGACGTTGCGGCCGAGCCCCCGGGCGATGTCCTCGCCGAGCGCGAGCGCGTCCAGTCCGCGGGCCATGGCCAGCACCAGCAGCAGCCCGGCGAGCAGGAAGGGCCAGACCTGCCCCACGATCGACGCGTCCCGCCCGCTGAGGGAACCGACGTCCCAGAACCGGAATTCGTCCAGGGCCCGCGCGTTGGTCGTGAGGACGGCCGAGATCACCGAGGCGAGGAACGCGTTCATCGCGGCGCCCGCCAGCGCCAGCCTGACCGGCGAGGCGCCGCCGCGTCCGCTGCCGGCCACGGCGTAGATGCTGACGGCCGCGACACCCGCGCCCGCGAACGCGTACCAGACGTATCCGGTCAGGGTGTGCACCCCGAGAAAGGCGATGGCGCAGACGACGCCCAGCGAGGCCCCCTGGCTGATGCCCAGGATGCCGGGCTCGGCGATCGGGTTGCGGGTGATGCCCTGGAGAACCGTTCCGGCGATGGCGAGCGCGACGCCGACCAGTACGCCGATGACCGTCCGCGGCAGGCGCAGTGACCGTACGACCTGGGCGTCGTCGCCGGCGCCGCCGTGCACCAGGGCGTCCCAGACCACCGAGGGAGCGATCGGGCGGCTGCCGACCGCGAGACTGAGCAGCACCGCCAGCGACAGCAGGAGAAGGGCCGCGGCCATCCAGCCGACGCGACGTCTCGCGACTTGGGGCATGCGTCCTCTCCGTCTTCTCCCTGTCCTTGTCCGGTCAGTCAGCCAAGGCTGGCCCAAGAGTACGGCGTGAGGAACGGCGGCTTCCGCCTCAACTGCCGCTGTCTCAACGGCCGCCGCCGTCCGCCGCCCGGGAGCCGGTCGTCGACCGGCACGCCCAGCTCGTCGGCGGTGCGCGCCCCGAAGGCGCGATGTCCTTCGGGGCGCGCGGCAGGGGTTCGGGTCAGGCGTTGTAGCCGCCGTGGGCGTCCAGCACCGCGCCCGTGACGTACGACGCGGCGGGGCTCGCCAGGAAGGCGATCGCCGCGGCGATTTCGTCGGGGTGCCCCATGCGTTGCAGGGACAGCGAGCTGACCAGGGCGTTGAGGGTCTCGGGGTCCGGCGGTTGCATGCCGCCCTCCATCAGTCCGGCCTCCACGACGTTGGCCGTGATGTTCCGGGGCCCGAGGTCGCGTGCGACGCCCATGGTGTACCTCTCGATCCCGGACTTGGTCGCCGAGTAGTCGGCACGGCCGGGGCCGCCGACCCGGGAGCCCAGTCCGGAACTCACCGTGATGATGCGGCCGCCCGTGCGCAGCACTCGGGAGGCGGCCCGGATGACGGCGATCACGCCGAGGTAGTTGGTGGCGTGCATCCGGTCCAGGGCGGCCGTGTCGGCCTCCGGGTCGTCCACCGTGTGGCTCACCGAGATCGCCGCGTTGTTGACGAGGATGTCCAGGCCGCCGAAGTGCGCGACCACGTCGTCGATCAGCGCCGGCGCCCGGCTCGTGTCCGTCTGGTCGGACTGGAAGGCGACGGCCTTGGCTCCCTTGCCGTGCACCTCGTCGACGACGGCCTGCGCCTGCTTCTCGGAGCTGACATAGGTGAAGGCGACGTCGGCGCCCTGCTCGGCCAGCAGCCGTACGGTCGCGGCTCCCAGTCCGCGCGACCCCCCGGTGACCAGGGCGACCTTGCCCGTGAGTGGCTTGCTCATTCTTCTCTCCTCGTTGATTGACCCTTCCCGGCAGTCGCAACGTTAATTGTTACGACAGGCTGTTGCAACCTTCACTGTTACGACTGCGCTGTCGTAACATGAAGCGTTGCGGCCGAGAGGAGGAGCCCATGAGCGCCAACAGCAGGCTGACCATCGCCGCCCACGCGCTGGCCTGGATCGGCCTCTACCAGCGCCAGGGCCATGAGGTCGCCACCTCCGAGCAGATCGCGACCAGCGCGAACACCAACCCCGTGGTGATCAGACGGCTGCTCGGCGAGCTGCGCAGGGCCGGGCTCGTGGAGTCCCGGCGGGGCATGGGCGCGGGCTGGTCGCTGGCGCGCGAGCTGGGGTCGATGACCCTGCTCGACGTGTACGAGGCGGTGGAACCCGGCCCGCTGTTCGCGATGCACCGCACCACCCCGGACCAGGGATGCGTGGTGGGTCACGGCATCCAGCCGGCGATGCAGGGCATCTACGAGGGCATCGAGGAGACCCTGAGACACGAGCTGGCCCGCGTCACGCTCGAGAACGTACTCCGGGACGTACTCGCGGCACCTCGCTAGCCTCCCCGTTACGCCCTGACATCACCCAGATCCAATCCTTCCGCCCGGCGTCAGGCCGGCGTCAGGATGATCGCCTGGCCGCCCGCACTCGCCATGGCCACATCCAGCGTGGTCTCCGAGGTGACGGTCTGGGTGCTCACCACGACCGGGGTCCGGAACGGGCTGGTGCCCGGGGCCCCGTCGGCGTAGACGGTCGCCGTGTAGGTTCCGCTCGTCTCGCTGTTCCCGTTGTCCAGGAACGACAGGGGGATCGACAGCGTCCGGGCCGTCTCGTTGGTCATCGCCCCGAGGTACCAGGTGGAGCCGTCGCGGCGGGCGACCGCCACGTACTCGCCGATCGAGCCGGCCAGCGTCCTGCTCTCGTCCCAGGTCGTGGGGATGGCGTTGAACCAGGGCAGTCCGGGCCAGTTCGCGGTGTTGGCGTACTTGGACGGCTTGTCGTACCAGAACAGGAAGTTGAGCGGCTGGTAGTACACGGCCGCCATCGCCATCTGGTGGGCGTTGGTCGTCTTGTCGCGCGACTGGCCGTAGCAGATGGTGTAGTCGATCGGGCCGCCGATGTTGCGGGAGAAGGGCAGCGTCACGTTGTGGGTGGCGGTCGGGGACTGCTCGTTGCCCCGGACGCCTTCCAGGCTGATCCAGTTCGGGTAGGTGCGCTCGTAGCCGAACGGCCGGACGTCGTCGTGCATGTCGATCAGCAGCCGGTACTTGGCGGCCGTTTCGGCCCAGCCGGTGATCTGGTCGGTCATCGTCTGGGTGCCGTCGTTGATGAAGCCGAGCTTGATGCCCGAGACGCCCCAGCCCTTGTAGAGGCCGAACAGCGCGTCCGCGTCGTCGGACAGGGCGAGCCGGTTGACGTAGAGGAAGACGCCGATGCCCTTGCTCGTGGCGTACGAGATGACGGACGGCAGGTCGATCGCGGCGATCGGGGTCGTCGCGTCGGTGGTGGTGAACTCGGGCCCGTACCAGCCGGCGTCGTACTCGATGTAGTCGATGCCGCGGGCCACGGCGAAGTCGACGCCCGCGAGGCCGGCGGCGGTGGACAGCTCGCAGCGGAAGACCTTGCCGGGCCTGATCCAGGAGGTGTCGGTCAGGACGTTCGCCGGGGCCAGATTGAGCACCAGCTCGGCGTTGTCGACCAGTTCGGCGTGCGTGGCCCCGATCACCACCGCGCGCCACGGCGTGGCGAAGGGGGTGCTGACCGTGGACGTCGTCTCCACGGGGCCGGTGCCGCGGGCGGTGTGCTCCATCAGGAAGGCCGAGAGGGTGCCCGGCTGCCCGGCGACCGAACTGAGCATCAGACGGGGGTAGTTCACCCGGGACGACTCACAGACGCAGGCGAGATACCCGCTTGCGAGGGCGGCGGTCAGCGGCAGGTCGGTCAGCGGGCCCTGGTCCGTGCTCGACGTTCCGGTGACCGGGATCGAGCCGGGGGCGACCGGGGTGTAGGCGTCCTCGTCACGGGCGCTGTAGACGGTGGTGTCGTCGGGGAAGACGAACGTCGTCAGTTCGTCGGCGATGGTGACGGTGGTGGCGGTGGTGGCGGTGCCCTGGTCGAGCAGGACGTAGCGGAGGGCGACGCCGGTCCGGTAGGCGCGGATCTGCACACCGAAACGGATGCCGGAGGCGTTGTCCCGGAGAGTCCAGCGCTGCTCCTGGTAGAGGTCGGTGACGCTCGCGTTGCGCCCGTACACCGGGGACCAGGTGTCGTGGACGGTCCCGTACTGGTTCCGGGTCACCGTCACGTCGCTGCCGAGGACGGTCCCGTCGCCCAGCCTGAGCCCCAGGGCCGAAGTGTCGATCACCGTACGGCCGTTGCGGGTGGCGGACCACTGGAGCGCCCCGCCCACCACCGACATGGTGATGGCCGTCCCGCCCATGCGCGCGGTCGCGCCGACGGCGGCATCCGCCGCGTGGGCCGGCCGCGCGGCACCGAGCCCGGCCGCCGCCAGCCCGGCGGTGACGGCCGCACCCTTGAGCACGCCCCGGCGGGACAGCGCCCCCGGCTGGTCCTGGTCTCCTGCGGTTCTCATCGTGACGGGACCTCTCCCTCGAGGACGGAATTTCGGTAGTAACCGTTTACCGACCTGGGGAAGGTACGGGCAGGAGAAAGGCGGGTCAAGATCCCTGACACCGGCAAATTCCCCTAGGAACGGGCGAGTCCCGCCATGAAGGCGAAGGTGAGATGGGGCGCCCTGCTGATCCGCGGGCTGCTTCCCGTCTCGCAGGAGACCTTCCTGTCCTTCACCCGTACCGTGTCGCCGGTGCGGTCCAGGGTGAAGAGGTGGCATTCGTCCACCGTGTCGGTGGAGGGCATCAGGACGGTGTTGTCGTAGTCGACGTCGAGGTGTGCGTACACGACGGCGTGCCTGCTGTCCTGGCTGACGACGGCCGGGGTGCCGACGTCCCGCGGGACGGTCGGCAGCCCGCCGTCACTTCGGTAGCCGTCCGCTACCCGCTTCCGCACCTCTACGACGAGTGCGGCGAGCTTCTCGCGGGCCGCTTCCTCCTCCCGGTGCTGCCTCACCTGCATGGCGACGAGGACACCCGTCACGGCGAGCACCGCGAGCAGGATCACGGCGATGACGCCTCGGGAGAGGGTGCGTGCGAAGTTCATGGGTTTCCTTGTGGCCGGTGAGAGAAGGCGGGCGGGGCGGCCACTCGACGGTGGCCGCCCCGCCCGCCTTCGCGCGCCCTTCCTGGACAGGGCCTAGTAGCCGGTGTTGGTCAGGACGTGCTCAAGGGCCGACGCGTACAGCTGCGCGCCCTCCATGTTGGGGTGATACGACTCCATGCTGGACGGCGCCGTCGCGGAGAACTGGTTGTCCGAGGCGATGTCGTCCGACGGGGTCTGGGTGAAGCCGTGCAGCGCCTCGTCCGAGTCGCACAGCAGATGTCCGTCGAACTCGGTGCTCGGATCCCAGAAGACGGCCTTGCCGTTCGTCGAGTCCGCGCTCTGTGCCACGGCGGTCTGTTCGTCGCTGTTGAGATCCTGGCCCCAGTCGTGCAACAGCTCCATCTGCTGCGTGGTGAAGACGGACGCGCATGTCACGGACGGGTCGAACAGCAGCGGATAGCCCAGCAGGACGATCTTCGCGTTGGGCGCCGCCGCGTGGACGTTCGCCAGGAACACCTTGTCGTTGGCGGCCGCGGTGCTCAGATATCCCTGGACAGTGGCGTCGTCCGGGCAACCGGTCAGCAGGCACTGGGTGAGGATCTTGGTGAACTGGGCGTCGTCGCCGCCCATGGTCATGGTGACCAGGGTGGTGTCGGGGGTGAGGAATCCGGAGTACAGCTGCGGGATCTCCCCGAACTGGCCGGTGCTCGACGCGTTCTCGGTCTTCGCCCCGCTGCACGCGACCGAGTGGAAGTCCATCGACGTGTCGAACGCGTCCTCACGGGCGCCGACGGAGGTCGAGGTCCCCGGCAGGTCGGTCTGGCGGATCCACGAGTTCGACGAGCGCAGACACGCGTCGTACGTCGCCGGCTTCGGGTCACCGCTGACCAGGTGCGGGCCGGTGTCGGAGTCGGTGGAGTAGCTGCCGACGCCCGTACCGGAGGCGTAGGAGTCACCGAGCTGGACGACGGTGTCCTTCGGCTTGCCGGGCAGCGCCGTGAAGGCCACCGAGTCCCAGGCGACCGTGTTGTCGGCGGTGGCGCCGAAGGCGAAGTTGGTCAGGCTCACGCCCTGCCAGTCCGTTCCCGTGAAGTCCACCGCGCCGAGGGAGATCCAGGTGTTCGCCCGCTTGTGGGCGTTGATGACGCGGTTCGTGGTTCCGGATCCGGTGTGGATGGTGTAGATCGCCTGCTGGGCGGTCATCCCCGTGTCCGGGACATGGACCCACACCCGCTGCCAGCCCTCCATGTGCTGGCCGGTCTTCCAGTCGCCGTCGACCGCCATGACGCCGTCGGCCGCGACGGGCGTGGAGGCGAACTGACTGGCGGCGCTTCCGTCGGGGGCGAAGTCGCCGGTGGCACTGTCGTACCAGGCGGAGCTCTGGTTGGCGTCGCTCACGCCGGTGGCGTCGGAGCGGGTGTGCGCGTACCAGAAGTGGCCGCCGTAGCCGCCGCCGATCTGGTGCAGGTCTCCTCTGGCCTCGTACTCCCCGGCGGAGTCTGCCAGGAAGCTGAACTGGAACGATCCGCTGTCCCCGCTGACCGCACCGCAGTTGCTCCAGGTCGGGGTTCCGTTCGGTACGGAGGTGACCACCACCGATCCGGACGGCAGGCCCGTGGTGGTGCACGCCGGGGTGCCGTACTGGAGGTTGTAGCCGCGTCCCGGTTCGCTGCGCAGGGTCGCGTACTTGAGGTTCTCGTGTCCGCAGGTGGTGGCGCAGTCGCTCTTCCACGTCGCGTTCTGTGCGTCCCACCAGTGCAGTTCGTCGCAGCCGTCGATGTGCTGGGTCTCGCACGGCGGCGGGTCGCTGACGTCGCAGGCGTTGCTGGTGTCGCAGAAGGTGGCGAGCGAGGGCTGGATCTGGGTGCGGTAGGAGGCGTCCGTCCACCAGGCGGGCTGGAAGCCGGCGGTGTTGTAGCCGGAGTCCGTGGCCCGGTCCTGGTTGCCGCTGGTGTCGTAGGAGTAGCCGGTGTCGATGGACCAGGCGGCCCAGCCCATCACCTTCTCCTCGTACGACCAGTCCTGCGGGTGCGCGGCGTCGTGGTTGGCGTCCGGGTCGACGCTGGTGTCCATGAACGGCATGCGGCTGGGCGAGTAGATCGGGTTGGCCGGGTTGTTGTACCAGCCCAGGCCCCAGTGGCCGTCGTTCTGCGGGGCGTTGGCGAGGGTGTTCAGACCGCTGTTGTAGTCCCAGAGCGCGGCGAACCAGTTCTCGATGGCCGACGCGGAGTCGTTGTTGACCGTGATCGTCTGGTCGCCCGAGTGGATCTCGTTCCACTTCTGGGCGAGGATGCGCGCCGAGGCGGCGACGTTGACCGTGTAGTCCAGGGCGACCGCGCGCTGCACGTCCGGAGCCAGCGCCGTCTCATTGGTCTTCTCGTGGCCGGCCATGCGCATGCCGTCGGTGATCTGTCCGACCCCGTAGCCGCAGTCGGAGTCGTCCCAGTGGATCTGCCAGTAGGACAACGGATCGGCCGAGTCGGCCACATGGCCGTAGAAACCGTTCGTGGAGGCCAGCGGGTTGCCCGTCTGGCCGGGGACGACGCCGTCCTCGGCCTGCCACAGGTTCGACTCCTGGGCGAGCACGCCCAGCAGCACCTGCGCGGGCATCCGGCCGCCGCCGTTGAGCGTCGGCAGCGGGAACAAGGACTGCGGGTCGATCGTGCCGAGCCCGGCCTGGGAGCGCCAGCCGCCCTGGGTGATCCAGCTGGAGTTCAGGTCGTTGCGCACGGCCATGTCGACGGCCCACTCGACCTGGTTGGGGGTGGGCTGGAGGGCCTGGGTGCCGACGTCGTTGCGGGGCACGGAGCACCAGCGGTCGGTGTCGACGGTGTCGTTCGAGACGGCGCTGGTCGCCATGAGGTCCATGGTGTCCGCGCCGCCGGACTTGTCGGGTGTGCCGAGAGCCGGGGACATGGCCTTGCCGGACCCGTCCGAGGGAATGGTGCCCTGGGCGGTCCGGGTGAGCTGCTTGCCGGTGGCGGTCGCCGTCGCGGTCACGGTGGTGGGAGCCTGCGCGGAGTCCTGTCCGGGCACCGTGGAGGCGGACGGGTTCTTGCCGAAGTGGCGGCCCGCGTCGGCGATCCGCTTCAGGCCGGCCCGCACGCCGGGGGTCAGGACGGTGGAGACGGCCAGGCGTCCGTCGCTGGAGACCGTGCTGTCCGCCGGTGCGTCGAGCCGCGTGACGACGCCGGCCGGCAGGTGCGTCGGGCCGGTGGGACGGCCGGTGAGGAAGACCTTGGAGCCGCCGCCCTGGCCGAGGCCGATGGCGCCGAGCTTTCCGGTGGCCACGGTGCTCACCCGGCCGGCGTCGAGGACCCGGGCGCGGCTGGTGGCGTTCTTGTGATCGAGCTTGTGGTCGAGAAAGGCGATCTGCCCCTGGGCGGCGACGCTGATCTCGAAGGGGGTCCCGTCCGCCGAGGCGAGGTTCTTCACCGCCCCCGACCGGCTGATGTGCACCAGGTGGTTGTCGCGGCCGGCCACCGAGCCGTCCTTGACGGGGACGGCCGAGGTGACCTCCCCCGCCGCCACCGTGGCATTGACGTCCTTGCCCGCCGTGTTGACGGTGACCAGCCGGGTCTTGTCGTCCTTCAGCGCCGTGAACGAGGCCTCGTGCAGGGCCGGGTTGCACGAGGGGGAGAAGTAGGCGAGGGACGCGGTGAAGGGCAGTTTGGTGACATGTCCCGAGTCGAGGTCGACGACGGCCGTGAAGGCGCCGCGTTCCATCAGGTCCTCGTGGTTGGTGAAGCCGCGGGGTGCGTAGGCGACGGCCGCGTGCGAGTGGTCCATGACGCACTCGTTGCCGATCCACATGTCCGTCTGCGTGCCGGGCTCGGAGAGCACGGCCGCGTCCTTCCACGTGTAGGCGGTACGGCTGTCCGCCACCAGCAGGTGCACGCCGTCGGTGTCGGCGGCCAGGGTGACCGCCCGGTCCGACGAGGTCTTCCACCCGCTGCCCAGCGTCCTGTCCGGGGCGGTGGCCGACGCGGATGCCGAGGTGCCGTGGGGTTCGGGCGGTTGGGGTGAGGCGGTGGCGGGGGCGGCCTGTACGAGTCCGCCGACCAGCGCGGCGGATGCCGCCGTCATGGTCAGCGCCCTCAGGCGTCTTCGGTTTCTCACAGCTGTCGCACACTCCTGATGGAATACCGAATAGCGGTGGTCAGATATCTGTGTTCGCCAACTGTGAGGCGTTTTCGTTGTACGTCGCGTTCAGATTTCCGTAGAACGTGCCGTAACCTTCGGGGTCCCACTCGTCCCGCGGGCCGCTGTAGCTGCTGTTGTAGTAGACCCAGTAAACCCAGTCGGCCTCGTTGTAGACGGAGGCGGCGTTGTTCTTCACATGCTGGTACTCGCCGCTTCCGCTCGTCAGGAAGATGTATTCCGGGCAGCCTGTGTCGCTGCACCCGGGCTCATCGACGGCGTAGTTCGGCACGTCGCCGTAGATTCCGACCCGGGAGCCGCCGAGGTTCGAGTTGTAGAAGAGGCAGAGTGTGCCGTCGTAGTGCGCGCACTCGGTGTAGTCGCCGCTGCTCAGCGCGGACGCCGACGGGGCGGTGACGAACAGTGTGGCAATGGCGGATATCGCGGCGCCGAATGCAAGTCTGGAACGCACGGGAGTCCTTTCTTAATGCCTCGGATGTGCTGTGTCTGAGATGATTCTGTGTGCAGCTGGAGATTTCCATCTCTTTCACATGGGCGTCAAGAGAGAGATGGAGAAGTTCGAGTAATGGCGGGATAAAGATATGGATCGATCCGGTTTTAGGAATTCTTTCCCTTCTTGACTGATTACGGCCGCTAGAGTGATGTCACCGTGCAGAGGGGGAGTTGGTTGTGCAGCAGAATGCGTTGCGGGCGGCGGCGGCATTGGGCCTGGCGGCGGTCTTTGTCACAGGGTGCAGCGGTCATTCGGTCCGGCCGTCGACCACTCCTGCCCCGGCGTCGACCGGTCCTGCCGCGTCGTCGGAGCCGGCCGTCTCGGCAAAAGGCCAGATCGCCGAGCGGGTGAAGACCGCTCTGGAGGAGAGCATCTCGGCCGATGAACAGAAGTTCGGTACGGGCCTGGACTCATCCTGTTCGACGTCGTCCCCCCAGCTCTTCACCGCCAAGTGCGGTGCGCAGGCCGACGCCACGTCGGATGTCGCCGGCCTGGCCCTGCGGGAGATCGACGGGCGCGCGGGCTTCCACACACTGGACGCCAGTGCGCGCGAACTCCAGGCGGCGGTACGCACATACGACTCCCTGGGGTGTGCGGCCGGGCCCACGGCAGCGGACGTCCGCCGGGCCTGCCTCGGTCCGGCAGCCGCGATAGCGCAGGGATTCTCCGATCTGCGCGACGGGGCCAACCTGGCTCTGGCGGGCAAGTAGTGCGGACGGGGTCTTCGGCGGTGGGACATGGTCCTCCTCGGCGGCGGCTCAGTGGCGGAGAGCTTCCAGGGGTTCGATGTGCGCCGCGCGCAGGGCGGGGTACAGCCCGGCGAGGAATCCGACGGCCACTCCCATGAGCGGGGCGGGCAGGACGGCGTAGGGCTCAAGGACGGCGGTCCAGTGGCGGGCGAGCGCCGTGCCGATGACGACCGCCACCCCGATGACCGTGCCGGTCAGGCCGCCCAGGGCACCCAGTGCGGTGGACTCGGTGAGGAACTGGGCCGTGATGTGACGGCGGCGGGCGCCCAGCGCCCTGCGCAGACCGATTTCTCCCGTGCGTTCCAGCACGGACACGAGCGTGGTGTTGGCGATACCGACCGCTCCCACGATCAGGCAGATCGCCGCGAGAACCAGAAAGAGCCCTGACATGTCCGTGTTGACCTGGTCGCGCAGTTCGTGAGGATCGGGCGGCGGTACGGCACGCAGGAGACCGGGGTGGTCGGGCAGCAGCGCTGGCGGGGCCTGCGCGGCGATGAGCGGGGCCGCGCCGGGCCGGGTACGGATCAGCGCCTCGGCGGGGTCGTCCGTCGGAGCGCCGTACGCGTCCAGTGCCGTGCTGGAGGGGATGAGTACCGACAGCAGGCTCTGGGGCAGGCGCTGGGTGTGGGAGATGACGCCCAGGACCGTGTAGGCGACTCCGTTGATGAAGACGGCCGGCTGGTTGTCGACCCGGGTGATGCCCAGCAGGCGGGCCGCGGTGGCCCCGAGCAGGCAGACCCGTTCGGCGCGGCGCTGATGGAACGCGTTGAACAGGGTCCCGGTGGACAGCGTCGGCTGCATGGCGCGCAGCGTCCCGGGAGATGCCGCGAGGACACGCAGGCCGGTGAGGTCGCTGCCGGCGGCGGGGGACATGGCCGCGGTGACGTCGGGGCGCGCGGAGACGGTGGGATGACGCAGCGGCACGTTCCACCAGACACCGCCGTCCACGACGCCGTTGAGCCGCCCCAGCCGCTCGTCGGCGTCGCCCGGGAAGTCCATGCCGGTTTCCCGGGCCGCGAGGGAGTCGTGGGTGGCGGCCCCGGTGTCGTCGACGGTCACCGTGGTGTCCTGCAAGAGACTGAACGAGGTGCCGATCTGCCCGGTGGCGGTGGACGTCAGGCCGAGGACGGCGACGAAGGCGCCGACTCCCAGGACGGTGCCGAGAAGCGTCAGCAGGGAGCGCCCCGGCCGCTGGACGACCGCCGCCAGGGCCTCGGCCGCCGTGTCGCGCCAGGTGAGCCGGGTGGCGGTGGGTCCGTCGTGTCTTCGCCGCCTCATCGAGGGCCTCCGGCGGCCCGGCTGCCCGGTGCCGTTTCGCTCAGGCGGCCGTCCAGGATGGTGACCCGGCGGGGGGCGCGCTGTGCCACCGCCGGATCGTGGGTGATGACGACGATGGTGACGCCGGCCCGGTTGAGCTCCGCCAGCAGGTCCATCACCGCGGCAGCGGTCGCCGAGTCCAGGTTTCCCGTCGGCTCGTCGCACAGCAGGATGTCCGGGGTGTTGACCACGGCACGTGCGATGGCCACCCGCTGTCTCTCGCCGCCCGACAGCCGGGAGGGCAGGGCGTCCAGCCGGTGGCCGAGGCCGACCCTGCGCAGGGCGCGCGCCGAGTTGGCCCGACGAGGTTCGCCGCGCCCGGTGACATAGAGCTGGGCGAGGGCGACGTTCTCCAGCACGGTGCGGTGCGGCAGCAGATGGAAGGCCTGGAAGACGAACCCGACCCGGCGTCCCCGCAGGGCGGCGCGGTCCCGCTCGGTCAGGGACGCCACATCCGTGCCGGAGAGCCGGTAGCTGCCGTCGGTGGGGCGGTCCAGCAGCCCGAGCAGGTTCAGGAGGGTCGACTTGCCGGACCCGGAGGGGCCCACCACGGCCAGGAAGTCGCCGGTCTTGACGCGGAGGTCCGTCGGATGGAGAGCGGTCACGGGCGGTGAGCCCGGATACGTCTTGCGGACGCCTCGCAGGTCCAGCACGGGAGGGGGCGCGGCGGCGGTCATGTGCCCACCACCACGCGGTCTCGCGCCCGGAGCGTGTGTCCACGCGTCGGCGTGACCTGCACCAGACCGTCGGCCGAGACTCCCGTGGTCACCGGCACGACGTGTTGCGCGCCGGAGGCGGTCACCACGGTGACCGTGGTGCGCGCGTCCGCGCCCGCCGTGACGGCCGCTTCGGGTACGGCGGTGACGGCGCGGGAGGTCGCGGCGGCGGTGATGGTGATGCGGACGTCCTGGTCGGCGAACCTCTTGTCCCAGGTGCCGCGGCCCTCGATCCTCACCGGCACATAGGCGCCGCCCGTCTGCGGATCGGCGGGGCCGTTGTCCGGCGACGGCTTGTCGTTCCCGGTGCCGGGGGTCACCAGGGCGCCCACCGACTCCACGGTGCCCGCGGCGTGAGTGCCGATCGCCTCGGCCAGGATGTCGGCTTTCGCGCCGGCCGAGACGAGGCCGCGTTCGGAGGGGTCGAGGAATCCGGTGAGCGTCATGTCGCCGCGGGCGAGGGTGATGACCGGCCCCTTGACCGGGTCACCCACGTGCACGGGCACGGAGACCACCCGGGCGGGCAGGGACGGGACGAAGACGACCTCGGACGCGGGCAGCGTCACGGTGGCTTTCGGCCCGGCTGTCGAGGGCGCGGCCGAACCAAGGGCCCGCGTGGCGCTCCCGGACTGCTCCGCGGCCGATCCGGTGTCGTGCTCCGTGGCCGAACCGGTGTCGGCGGAGGTCGTGAGTGGCGCCGCGTAGCCCATCGCGGCGTACATGTGCTTGACGGCGGCCGCGGTGCCGGGGCCGAACGTGCCGGACGGGTCCGAGCCGGTCGGCCGGCCGAGGGAGCGCAGCGCCCGCTGCAACTGGGCGACGTCCTTGCCCTCTTCGCCCATGGTCAGATCGCGGTACATGGGAAAGGTCCCGGGCAGTGCGAAGACAGGACGTGCGTCGTACTCCACCAGCGGCTTCGCCGCCCCGACCCGCCGGCCGGCCCGGGTGAACACGCCCGTGACCAGGAGCGCGGACGGCTGCGCGGCGGGCTGGGTGACGGGCTGGGTGACGGCGACATCCGTCGGCGCGGCGGAAACGGTTCGCCCGTCCGAGAAGGACCCGCGGAAGACCATGGTGTTCCGCATGACCTGGCGCACCACGGGGGCGGTGATGACGCTCGCCTTCGGCGCCCGGGTACGGGCGGCGGCCTCCGCCGGCGACCGCACCCACTGTGCCGCGTACACACCGCCCGCCGACAGCAGGGCCGCGGAGCACGCGGCCACCACAGTCCAGCGGCGGCGCCGGGCCAGTCGGGAGCCGGGGACCGCACCGCCCGGCTCGTCGGGCGGGAAGGAATCGCTCACGAGGAGGCTCCGGCGGCGATGACCTTCGCGGATCGTTCGAGGGTCTCCCGAGAGGCGGCCCGCACTTGGGCCAGGGCTTCCTGGTTCTTCTCGATCAGCACCTTCTGGACGGCCGATTCGACGGCGACCCAGACACCGATGAGGTTCGTCCGCTGCTTGCACGCCATGTCGGACTCCGCCATGTGAATCTCAGCAGCCGAGGGCGCGGCGGACAAAGGGGACCTGAGCGGCTCCAATGGATTGCCGAAGGTGTAACCGCGCTTCAGCATGCAAGCCGACCAGGACCGGAAAACGGCGGTCACCTGCGGTGTGGCCATGGACTGCTGGAAACTGGCGTCGTTGATGCTTTCGGGCAGCTGTACTTCCAGCCCCTTGCCGAGTTTCCGCTCCGCCTCCCCGGAACATCCGTGAGCCGGAATGTTCTGCCCCTTGTACTGTTTCGCCTCCGGACCACTGCCGTCGGCCCGCGGTGTGTCACCGAGGAACACGTTCCGTTCGGCATCGCTCATCGGCGGCGTGCTGGGCGGCGCGGCCGGCATGGTGTTCGCAGCGGGGTGGTAGCCGTAGCCCGCCGCGGTCTTCGGGTCGGAAATCCCGTAACGACGGGCCAGGTTGGCCGCGTCCCCCTTCGGGTCGACCGGGGAATTCTCCGCCGGGTCGACCGCGTAGTCGAAACCGAAGCGAGCCATGCACTGGCGGACGAGAAGCTTCGACGCGTAGAGCATCTGAGCATGTTCGTCGTTCTTCAGCAGGTAGTCCTCGATGGGCAGGGAGACCGACGCGACGGAGGCCAGTGTGGGGGTGGCGGTCGGTGACGCCTGCGCGGCCACGAGGTCCGCTCCTGGCTGCCGCGCCGGGGCGGGGGACGCGGCGCAGGCACTCGCCGTGGCCAGCAGTCCGCCGGCCGCGAGTGCGGCCATCACCCCGCGCGTCCATCTTTTCCCGGTCACTTCACGACCGGCCGAGCGAACGGCCCGACACGAATTCTGACGAAGCATCAGCCAGCCCCCCTGGCGTTGTGTCAGCGCCCAGCTGCGCGAACGGGGCAGATGCTCGCATGGCCCGTGGGGGACTGGACCCGGCGTTTCGCGTTTCCGCCAATCGGAGGCAAAGCGATCTTCAGCGGGTTGCCAGCGAACGGCATGGTCCGGCATGACCGGGCTCGTGAATGAACCGTTTTGTCCGGAGGCCCTCTCGACGGTCCGCGGATCCGCGGCTTCCGGGACTTGGGCCCGTCTTTGCGGAATATCTACAAAAACGGGGAAAATGGGGAAGTTGTGGATCTGTCGAACGGAACGGCGGCAGGGCAGCCGGCGGGGCGGCCCGCCGCCAGATGCCTACTGCCGCCTTTCGGACCCGGGTTGTCGATTTCCAGACGGAACAAGATCCCGCTCTTTACAGGCGGCACTCCCACCGATCGACAATGACCCGGAAGTGCAACATCCGTCTCATTGCTTGGTACTGCTGAGCACACCACTCACGTTCAGGACCTCGTGGCACCCCTGCGCCCGGCGACCGGTGGCCGGTGTGCCCGGCTTCTCGCAGGTCACTTCGACGGTCACGGTGTCGTTCTCGGGGATCTTGATAGGGGTGACCCAGTGGTAGTCCTGATTGCGGAAAGTCTCCAGCGCGATCGTAGTGATCTTGCGGTTGCCGAAGGTGATCGTCAAGAGCCCCTCGTCGCCCTGGAAGTTGGCGACAACGATGTCCGTTACTCCGAAGACGCTGTCCTTCGGCACCGTGTACTTACCGGTGTTGGTCTCCCCGCTGGACGTCTGCACGTCGATGGTCTGCGACTGCTGGCCCTCGCCGGCCGAGGTTCCGCCGCCGGGCGCGGTTCCGTCGCCCGGTGCGGTTCCGTCGCCCGGTGCGCCCGACTCCTGGCCGCCGCCGGGCTGGTTGTCCGAACCGTCGCCGGTACCGGGGCCCGGTGTCTCCTGCCCGCCGGGCGTGGGGCGCGACTGAACCGCCTCGTCGGCTGCCTCCTTGGCGGCGCTGCGCACCGTCGGACGGACCAGCGCGAACCAGATGAGCAGCAGTGCGATCAGCGCCGCGAGCACCGCGAGCAGCCACTTCGGGAAGATCGGGATCTGGACGAACTCCGCATCCAGCGGCGTCCGTACGGCGGGCTCGTCCTGCCGGTCCTCGTCCTGGTCGCCGGTTTCCTTGGTGTCCAAGGTGAACGGCCACACCACCGGGGCGCCGAACCACACAGGCTTGCCCGTGCGCACCCGCAGCCGGGCCTCCGCCGACTCGCCGGGTTCGAGCTTCAGCTCCGCCGGGCTGAAGGCGAACCCCAGCTCCTCGCCCGCCTGGCCGGGGGTGAAGCCCGCCTTCACCGGGGTGTTGCCCTGATTCCGCACCGCCAGCTGATAGCGGCCGCGCAGCCAGCCGCGCCGGCGGCGCGGGGCCAGCTCGGTGCGCAGCTCGTGGAACTCCTCGATGTGCACGGTGGTTTCGGGGACCCGCACCGACTCGGGGTGCTCGGTCGGCAGGACCCGCACGCCGAGGGGCACCTCACCGGCGCGGATCTCCGGGGAGCGCGGTGGCTCCAGCCGGATCGTCACCGTTTCGGAGGTGCCGGGATAGAGCGAGACCCGCTGGGGTTCCACGGTGGACCAGGCGGCGCAGTCCCCGACTACCTCGAGGCTGTACGCCTCGACGATGTCGCTGTCGTTACGGACGGTCAGACTGGTTGTGACGGTGTCACCCGGAGCCACCGTCACCGCCGGGATGTCGAGGCCGGGCGCACCGGGACCGGAAGAGGCTGGAATAGACGTCACGGCACCACCGTAGGACGGGGTCCGGTGGCGTCACGAGGAGCGCGAGGGCAACATCCGGGCAGTCGCGGTGCCCGGGAAGTCACGGGCAACTCACTTGTAACTGTGAGCCGTTAGCGTGGCGCGCCGCCTCCCGTCCACCGCCCCCCGCGCGCCACCCTCGTATGGTCGGCCCTCCCTACACCACCTACAACCCCCGCGAACTTATGAAACAGGTAACCCCCATGCCCTGCGCCGAGGAGATCAGCTCGGTCAAGCCCACCGCCACGTCACATGAGCCCGCCCAGGCCGGCTCCACTCACCGGGCCTCCCGCTCCGCTCGCCCGGACCGGGTGACCGTGGCCGTCTACGCCGCCGATCCGGTCCTGCGGGTCGGCGTTGTCCAGCAGTTGCGCCAGCGTCCCGAGATCGACCTGCTCGCCGACGCCGACGCGGAGCGCGCCCAGGTGTCGCTGGTGGTCGTGGACACCGTCGACGACGACGTGGCCACCCTGCTGCACCGGCTGCGGCACAATACCGCCACCCGCACGGGCCTCGTGATCGGCACCCTCGGGTCCGGCGCGCTGCAACGCGTCATCGAGTGCGGCGTGGCGGCGGTGGTGCGGCGGGTCGAGGCCGATCAGGACCAACTCCTCCACATGGTCCTCGCGATAGCCAACGGCGAGGGTGTACTGCCGGGCGACCTGCTCGGCACGCTGCTCACCCACGTGGGCAACCTCCAGCGCTCGGCCCTCGACCCGCGCGGCCTGTCCCTGTCCACGCTGACCACGCGCGAGGCGGACATGCTGCGCCTGGTGTCGGAGGGCCTGGACACCGCGGAGATCGCCCGCAAGACCGCGTACTCCGAACGGACCGTCAAGAACGTCCTGCACGAGATCATCACGCGACTGCAACTGCGCAACCGGGCCCACGCGGTCGGCTACGCGCTGCGCAACGGGCTGATCTGACGGGCTGCCGCTTCACTGGTCCGACGGGCCGATCCGCTGAACCGATGTACCGATCCACTGGTCCGACGGGCTGATCCGACGGGCTGCCGCTCACCCGCTCCGACGGGCTGATCCGACGGGCTGCCGCTCACCCGCTCCGACGGGCTGATCCGACGGGCCGCCGCTCACCCGCTCCGACGGGCCGCCACTCCGACGGGCCGCTCCGACGACGGCCGGGCACCCCCGCGTTGCCCGAAAGCGCACCGCGCGCTTCCCCCGGATACGGCCCCGCCGCCCTGTCGCCCCGCGCGCGCCTGTCGCAGGGTGGCAGGGGCACGTTCATGTGCCGTACCAGACTGCGAGGGGGACCTTGATGGGAACCGCTGGCCCGGGCGGGCGGTACCGCCTGGGGAGACTCGGCACGTCATTGCTGCTGCTGATCCCGCTGCTCGGGGTGACGGCGGCCTCCGGGCAGGGCAGCGGCGCCGCGGCCGAGCCGCGGGCGGTCGACGCCGCGGACACCCGGGTGACGTACGCCGGTACCCGGCACCGCAGTCTCGGCCAGGTCGCCCCCGACTCCACGACCACCAGCACACCGCTGTTCGGTGCGGGCCCGGCCCACTACGACGTCCAGCCGTCCGCCCTCGGCGACCAGATGGTCTTCGCGAGCCTCCGCGACGAGAAGAACCCGCAGATCTACCTGCGGTCCGCCGACGGTTCCGTACGCCGTCTCACCACCGGCAAGGACGCGGCGCACCCCCGGCTGACGCCGGACGGCAAGGCCGTGGTGTTCGACTCCGCCGAACCCGGCGGCGCGGACGGCGGCACGCAGCGCGACCTGTGGCGGGTGAACACCGACGGCACCGGCCTGACCCGGCTCACCGACACGCCCGCGAACGAGGAGTGCCCGACGGTCTCCCCCGACGGGCAGCGCCTGGCGTACTCCAGCGACAGCGACGCGACGGCCGGACAGCAGATCTACGTACAGCCGCTGGCCGGCGGCACCGCCACCCGGCTCACCGACCCCGCGAACGGCCCGGCCACCGAGCCGGTGTGGAACCCCGTCAACGACGACGCGCACCGGAACCTGATCGCGTACACCGTCACCATCACCGTCAACGGGCAGTCCGTGAACCGGCTGCGGCTGACGGACGGGACCACCGACGGGCCGCTGCTCGGCGAGTACGCCGAGTGGCGTGCCCACGGGGCAGCGTGGCTGCCCAACGGGAACGAGGTGCTGTTCCTGAGCCCCGAGGTCACCTGCACGTGCGAAGGCGACTACGACCATGTGTTCCGGGCGCAGACGCACACCACCACGGAACCCGGACTGGTGCTCAACGAGGACCGTGAGGTCCTCTCGCCCACCTGGCTCGGTTCGCAGGACGGCGGCGGCGCGGTGGTGGAGCGCACCTCGGCGGCAGACCCCGACGGGGCGCCGGCCCCTGACACGGAGAACATCTCCGGTGCGCACGTGGTGACGCTCCAGGACGCCCGGTCGGACGGGTCCGACCCACGCGACCTGGGCCTGACGATCCTCAACGAGGACCCGCAGGCCGATACCAACACCGATCCCGCCAAGGACCCGCTGTTCCAGCCCAGAGCCCAGTACGACCCGTGGACCGAGCGGCAGAACTACACCCCCGACGGCCGCCGGATCGTCGTCACCCGCTTCGAGACCAACGATGCCGGCCAGCGGATCGAGCGGATCTGGATGGTGGACGCCGACGGCTCCAACGCGGCGCCCATGCC
Organism: Streptomyces sp. NPDC050619; assembly: GCF_040654815.1. NCBI lineage: Bacteria > Bacillati > Actinomycetota > Actinomycetes > Kitasatosporales > Streptomycetaceae > Streptomyces > Streptomyces sp. NPDC050619. The sequence continues at coordinate 81,973 of NZ_JBFAIR010000022.1, forward strand.
GCTCGCGGGACGCGCCGCGACGGACTGGGACACCGACCCGACGTTCTCCCCGGACGGCAAGTACCTCGCCTTCACCCGGACTTCGCCGGGCGGCGTCGGCGAGGGCGCGGGGCCCAGCCGCATCCTCATCGCCGACGCGGCCACCGGCGCGATCACCGGCGAGATCACCCCGCCGGCCGGACAGCTCCAGGGCCAGGACGCCCAGCCCACCTGGTCCTCCGACGGCACCACCCTGGCCTTCACCCGCAACATGGAGATCGACGGGGGCGGCGGCAACAAGCACGTCTGGACCGTGCCCGTGAACAACCTGACCCAGCAGAGCGACCTGAGCGCCACGAACTGCCCGGCCGACTGCGCGGTCATCGACGACAGCCCGGCGTTCTCCCCGGACGGGCTCAACATCGCCTTCAACCGCAAGAGCGGTGGCGGCCAGGTCGACACAGGCGGCGGCCTCCTGCTGACGTCCCTGTCGGGCGACGACTGCCAGGTGCTGCTGCCCGCCTCCCTCCTCGACCTGCCCGGCGCCTGCGGCCGGGAGCTGCCGGAGCCCTCGGACACCGGCCCGTTCCAGCCGCGCGACGCCGCCTGGACGGCCGACGGTGAGGGTCTGGTGTTCAGCTCCCGCACCGCCGAAGCGGTCAACAGCCCCGAGAAGCTGCAACGCCTGGACATCGCCTCCGGCGACCTCACCCCGCTCACCAGCGATCTGCCGGGCCGGCAGAAGGAGCCCAGCGTCCAGCAGTCCGTGGACCTCGCGGTCCAGGCGCCGGGCACCGCCCCGGAGGTCACCGTCGGCGACTCCACCACGGTCCAGGTCGACGTCGTGAACAACGGGCCCGCCGCCTCGCCCGGCACCCGGCTGACCGTCGATCCGCCGCCCGGCGTGCGGATCACCGGCCTGACCTGGCCCGGGGGTACCTGCGACGCCGCCTCCCTCCAGTGCGACGTCGGCGTGGTGCAGCCCGGCGACACCGTTCCGGTGACCGTCACCCTCACCGGGGTCACTCCCGGCGACGCACCGGTCGACTGGTCGGTCACCGGCACCGTCCTGGATCCGCGGCCCACCGACAACTCCGGCCGGACGGTGGTGCCGGTGCGCGAGGCCACCGAGCCCCCGCCCCCGACGAGCCCGCCGCCCACGACCGAGCCCCCGACGACCCCGCCGCCCACCACCGAGCCGCCGACGACCCCGCCGCCCACCGTGCCCCCACAGGAGCCGGAGCCGGAGGCCGGGCCCAGGGTGCGCGTCACGGCCCAGCCGAACCCCGGCTACGTCGGCGGGCGGGTCGTGGTGACCTACACCGTGAGCAACGGCCGTAACGCGCTGGCGACCGGGCTGCGGCTGCGCATCGGCCTGCCTACGGGCATCCCCAACAACGGGCGCCCGGCGGGCTGCGACAGCAGCTGGGTGTGCGCGCTGCCGGACCTGGACCAGGGCGCGAGCACCGTCGTACGGGTCGTCCTCAGTCCGAAGAAGGCGATGACCGCCCGCGTCACCGGCAACCTCACCACCACCGGGACGGACGCCGACAAGAGCGACAACACCGACCGGCAGCGGCTGCGTATCCTCCAGCCGCGGATCGTCGCGGTGCCGGACATCGGCAAGCCCGGCTTCGTCACCTCGGTGCGGGGCAAGGACTTCCCGCCGGGCGTGCCGGTGCGGTTCACCTGGAAGCCGGGGATCACCGCGGCGGCGGCGCCGACCGTGCCCGAGCCGGACGGCACGTTCATCGGCCAGCTGCTCATCCTCGCCAAGGACCAGACCGGCCCGCGCGTCATCACCGCCAGGGGCCCCGGGTTCTCACCGGTGACGACCGACTTCCTGGTGGTCAGCGGCACCTTCCAGCCGCCGGACGAGGTGACCCGCCGGTGATCCACGAGGTCGACGAGGGGCTGCGCCGCCTGCTCGGCGAGTCCGGCCTGGAGGCATCGGGCGTCGAGGTGGTCTTCGACGCCCCCACCAGGGACTGGGCGGCGCGCCGCAGCGCCCCGACGGTCTGCGTCTTCCTGTACGACATCCGGGAGGACAACACCCGGCGCGGCAGCGGCGCCGGGGAGGTGTACGACGAGGACGGGCACCTGGTGGCGCGGCGCTCCCCGGCGCGCTGGTTCGAGCTGACGTACCTGGTCACCGCGTGGGCGAGCCGCCCGCAGGACGAACACCGGCTGCTCTCGCAGGTGCTCGCCTGTCTGGTGGCCGCCGACTCGCTGCCCGCACGGCTGCTCACCGGCACGCTCGCCGAACTCGGCCTGATCGTGGGGCTGGACGCCGGCGGGTCCGGACTCGACGCACCGGCCGCCTCCGATGTGTGGTCGGCGCTCGGCGGGGAGCTGAAGGCGTCGCTCGAGGTGCGGGTGCGGGCACCGCTGGCCGGCGTGACCACGGCCGTCGCACCGCCGGTCACCGAAGGCCTCGTCGTACGCTCCGCCGCCCGGCGCGAGGACGGGGAGGCGGAGCAGGGCCGCCGACTGCGCTACACGGAGACGACCGACCCGGGCCCGGAAGAAGGCTTCGCGGGTCCGCGCGAACGGGGGGCGGCGCCCGCGCGGCGGCGCCGTAGGGGGGACCGCCAGCCGTGACGCACACCGCCGAACCCCTCGCCATCGCCCACTTCGACGCTCGCCCCGACGCCGAACCCGCCCCCGCCGACCGGGAGCACCTCTGGACGCGGCTCCGCGTGGTCGAGGAGCGGGTGCGGCACGCGGTGGCGGTCCGGCGTGCCGTCGACCCCGATCCCGACGACCCCTACCGGGGCCAGTACCTCAGCCCCGAGGCGGTGGCCCGGATCCTGGATGAGCCGGGCGGGCTCGACGTACCCGAGCACGAACCCTGGCACCCGCCGGCCGGTTCCGTCCTCGACGGACTCGCCCGGCGGTTCGGGCTGTCCTCGCTGGACCTGGATCTGCTCCTGGTCGCGGTGGCGCCCGACCTGGACGCGCGGTTCGAGCGGCTCTACGGCTATCTCAACGACGACCTGACGCGCCGTCGGCCCACGGTCGGGCTCGCCCTGGAACTGTGCGGGCTCGCCGGGGCGGCGGCCGCCCGGTTCCGGCTCGGCCCCGGAGCGCCGTTGATCGCGGGTGGTCTGGTGGAGGTCGGCGAGCCGGAACGGCCGCCGCTGTCCCGCGTCGTGGTGGTCCCCGACCGGATCACCGGGCACCTGCTGGGCAGCGCGCAGGCCGATGCCCGGCTCGCCGGGGTGCTCGGCGAGGCCCGGGAGGACCCGACCGCCGAGGCGGCGGAGGTCCACCGGGCGTCGGCCGCGGCCGGGACCGGCGTCGGCCTCGTCCACCTGCGCAGCCGGGGCGGCGACGCCGAGGGGCTGGCCGTCGCCGCCCTGCGCGCGGCCGGGCTGCGCCCGCTCGCCCTGGACGCGGTGGCACTGGCCCGGCGCTCGGGCGACGTGCCGGAGCTAGCCCGGACAGCCGCCCGCGAAGCCCGTCTGACCGGTGCCGGGGTCGTCCTCGGCCCGCTGGAAGCGCTGCCCGGGGAACCCGCGGAACGGGCCCGCACGCTGGGGGCGTTGTGCATGGCGCTGCGCGGGATACCCCTTTTCACGCACGGCACCGTCGGCTGGGACCCGGCGTGGGCGGTCGACACCCCCGTCGTCCTGACCGTGTCGGCGCCCTCTCCCGAGCGGCAGGCCGCGCGCTGGCGGCACGCTCTCGAACGGGCCGCCGGTGACGGCTCGGTGACCGGTGACATCGACGCGCTCGCCCGTGCGGTCGCCGCGCACCGCCTGGACTCCGGGCAGTTGCGCCGCGCCGCCGACGTGGCGGTGCGCACCGCCGCCCTCGCGGGCCGCCAGGTCCTCCCCGACGACCTCCAGACCGCCGTACGCGCCCAGAACGGCGCGGGCCTCGACCGGCTCGCCCGCCGGGTGGAACCGGGCGTCGGCTGGGACGACCTGGTGCTCCCGCCGCCCACCCACCGCCAACTGCGCGAACTCGCCCTGCGCGCCCGCCACCGCGAGCAGGTGCTCGGGCAGTGGGGGATGCGGCCCGGCGGCGGCCGAGGGCGCGGCGTGATCGCGCTGTTCGCCGGTGAGTCGGGCACCGGCAAGACCATGTCCGCCGAAGTCGTCGCCGCGGACCTGGGCATGGACCTGTACGTGGTGGACCTGTCCACAGTTGTGGACAAGTACGTGGGGGAGACGGAGAAGAACCTGGAACGGATCTTCACCGAGGCGTCGGCGGTCAACGCGGTCCTGCTCTTCGACGAGGCCGACGCGATCTTCGGCAAGCGCTCCGACGTGAAGGACGCGCACGACCGGCACGCCAACATCGAGTCGGCGTACCTGCTCCAGCGCATGGAGTCGTTCGACGGGATCGCGGTGCTGACCACGAACCTGCGTGCCAACCTGGACGAGGCGTTCACGCGCCGCCTCGACGTGGTGGCCGACTTCCCGGTGCCCGACTCGGGCCAGCGCCTCGCCCTGTGGGACCGGTGCCTGGGCGACCGGCTGCCCCGGGCCGACGACTTGGACCTCGCCTTCTGCGCGGACCGCTTCGAACTGGCCGGCGGCTCGATCCGGGCCTGCGCGGTGACGGCGGCCTACCTCGCGGCGGAGTCCGGTGAGCCGCTCACCATGCGGCAGGTGGTGACGGCGGTCGCGCAGGAGTACCGCAAGCTCGGACGGCTGGTCCTGGAGAGCGAGTTCGGGCGGTATCTGGCGGAGGCTGTCGGCGCTTGAGGGGCGGGCCTGGTGGCCCGCCGCGCGGGAACTGTCGTCATGTGCCTATCCATTCGCTGTAGTGCAGCGGGGAAGCGGTCCCCACGCCGTCTTATGACCCGCCCCGGAGGCAACTCGGTCTGCCCGAGGATTGGTGATGATCCGCCGGGGCGGGGGCCAGTGGGCTTACGGCCCTGGGAGCGATATCAGCTCCCGGATCTGCCTGGCGGCCTGGGGCTCTGCGCGATCAGGACGCCGCTGAGGAGGAGTGACGCCGGTCAGGCGGATTGCGGTCGCCGCAGTCTTGACCGGCGCGTCTTGATCAGGGAGTGGACCGCAGCGGCGGTGCCTGCCACGTCATGCTGGGCGGCTGGAGTAGGGGCGAGGGCTCGGGTCCCGGGTCATCGGTGTCGACGACTCCGGCGGTCGTGTGGTCGAAGTCGGCGGGCCAGCGGGTGTGCTCACTGGCCAAGGCGCCGGTCAGGCGTGCTTCGACAAGGTTGGCAGTGCTCAAGTCGGTGCCGCGCAAGTCGGCCATGCGGAGGTCGGCGCGGTGGAAGACCGCGCCGTGGGCGTCGGCCTTACGCAGGTTTGCCTCGCGCAGGTCGGTCTCGGTGAAGTCGGCGTTACGCAAGTCGGTTTCGACCAGCTTCGCGGCCCGTAGGTCGGCCAGAATGCAGCGAGCCTGGCGGAGAATCGCAGTCGTGAGGTCGGCGTGACGCAGGTTGACCGAGACCAGGGACGCCTGGGTCAGATTGGCGTGGTACAGGCCCGCCGCCTCCATGCAAGCGCGGTCGAAGTTGACCTCGGGGAACCACAGTCCGTCGCAGTCGGCCCGGCGCAAGTCGGTGATGCTGAGATTGACCCATGACTGCTCCCGGTGCTGGCACAGCACGCCGAGCGCGGTCAGCGCCACCTGGGCGTCGGCGGCGCGAGTCTCCAGGGGTGCGATGTCGTTGATGGGCACGTCTGCCGCCGGTGGTTCCAGCCCGGCCGGTGGCCAGGGCAGGTGTGTACGCAGATACGCGGCCTGGATGGAGATGATGGCCTCCCGGTCGCGGGCGGACTGCTCCGCGATCCGCCACAGCGCGTGCAACCCGCCGATGCGCACATCCAGCTTGTCGCTGCCGAGCTGGTCGACGGCCCGGCTGAATCGGTCGGTGACGTAGCCCTCCTGGGTGGCGCGCAAACCGTCTTGACTCACCCGCAGTTGCCGCCAGGTGGCGTACGCGCCGAAGAGCACGATCAGGCCGCCGACCACCTGCAGAAGCGTCGTACGGACATCGTTCACCGCCTTCAGCCGATCCTGCGCGGCGACGCTCGCCCCGGCGAGATCGTGGTCGACCACCACCCCCGGCAGTACGACGAACACCGTGCCCAGAATGACTAGCCCCGCCCCGGCCAGCAGACCTGCGGCTACACGACGCATGACCAGCCCGTCGTGCCATGCACGCCGCCCTCGGTCTGGTTCCCCCATCTCCATGGGCATGAGAGCCTAGGCGCCGCCCGGAAGACGATCAAGAGTGCTGTGCCACTGGCTCGTGACATGAGAACGGCCCTACGGGTTGGGTGAGTTGTGAGGCTTACTTGGGCCCGTGCGGCCTGTTCCCATCCTGCCCTGTCCGGCATCTCGCCCGCACACTTCGGCGAGTTGCTCGAAGAACTCGCGCCCCGGTGGCAGGCCGCGCGGGAGTCGGCGCTACGCGAGCGGCGTGGCGGAGACCGGAGGCGGGCGGCCGGCGCCGGGCCCCAGCGCCTGGCCTTCGTCGACCGGCTCCTGGTCACGCTGGTCCACCTGCGGCTTGGGATCCCGCACGCCGGGCTGGCTGAACTGCACGGGGTGGACCACTCCACCGTCTCCGGAGCGATCCGCGAGGTCCGGCCGCTGCTGGCGACCCGCGGTTTCGCCGTCCCCGACAGGACGGGGGTGCGGCTGCGGGCGCTGGAGGATCTGTTCGCCTACGCCGACGCGGAGGGCGTTGACTTGCGCATCGACGGCACCGAAGTGCAGGTCCGCCGCCCCAGCGCCCACCGCCCCGGCCCGCCAGGCGTTCGTCTCTGGCAAGAAGAAGCAGAGCACCATCAAGATCACCACCTTCAGTGACCCGCAGGGTCGCACCCTGTTCAGCGGTGTGGTCCGGCCGGGCCGCATGCACGACCAAACCGCCGTGCGCACCGAGAGCATCGCCGAGCAGTTCCACCGCACCTCAAAGTCAAGGCCGAGGTCGACGAGGGCTACCGCGGCCTGGCCAACGAGTTCCCCGGCCAGGTCAGCGCCCCGCCGAAGAAGCCGAAGGACGACGCGCCGCTGGGCGAGCGCCACGCCTGGCGCGAGCAGCGACGCCGCCAGTCCTCCGCGCGGATCTGCGTGGAGCACGCCAACGCCGAGTACAAGCAGTGGCGGCCCTTGCAGCGGTTCACCGGCTGCCGCGAGACCTACGCCGAGACCCACCTCGCGATCGCAGCCCTGGTCTCTGACCGCTCCGCCCGGCGGGCGACCCGCCGCAAGGCGAGCACGGAACTGGTGCTCGCCCGGCAGGCCGCCTGGTGATCACCCACCAGCCAACCCGCCAGGCCAGCACGCCCCGAACACAATTGCTCCCAAGGTTGTTACTCGTCGGCCAGGCATTCAGGGCAGGTGACCCGCCGTAGCCACTCGTCCACCTCTCCGGACGCACCACACAGGGGCTTGCCGTCGCGCACCCTGTGTACCGTCATCACGTCGTCGCCGGCCGTGCCAGGCGTCCAGTCGGTATCGGTCCTGTCCTGTGTTGCCTTCACCGCCACGCTCCCGGTTCGAACCGGTACGGGCGCGTGATGTGCTCCCGGTACTCCAGATGACCGGGGTTGGCCTTGAGGTGCTGAACGGCCCACGCGGTACCGTCCGCGAACTCTTCGTCTTCGGCCTTCTCGCTGATTTCGCCGCACGCCTTGCACTGCATTGCTGCCGTGATCGGCTCGGCTTCAGGGCGCTGATCGGGACTGATGGTGTACTCACGGAACCGGTAGACAGCGCGCGTCATGCCCTCCTCCTTCCGGCAGCGGGCCGCTTCTCGCTGTGGTCCGGGTGCCGTTTGAGCAGGACGTCGCAGTCGGTGATCCGGCTCAAGTCCCGCTCCATACACGCTGCTTGCTTCTCGCGCTCCAGCCGGGCGCACTCGGTGCACTGCACGCCGCTCATGACGCCTGCCGTTCTTGCCTCTTCGAGCCGACGCGCCATCTCGCACGACAGGTCGGGTGTGCACGTCGGGCACTCCTGCCTGTGCATGAGGTACACCGTCAGAAGCTGGTTGATGTCAGCGGGCCGGGGGTGTTCGGAGATCTCAGGCACGGTTCGCCACCTTCACTCCGTGCATCGGGCGGGGGCCGATGTCCACACCGTGCACGGCCAGCCATAGCACACGGCGTCGTGCTCTCTGCTGCTGCGCCGCTCTGCGTCGCTCGTGAGCAACGAGGTAAGGGCGGACAATCCCGATGGCTTCACCGCTCAGCGCGGGCACTCGGGGCTCAGGCGGGGACTGGACGGACAGGTGGGATTCGTCCAGCCGATGACGTCCCCCAGGGGGCAACAGGAGCCGCAGCAGCGGCAGAAGCAGTCTCGCTGTACCTTTGAACACCGTCGTCAACCTCTCAACAGGTTGGTGGCCATGCCCCCGGGCCGTTCGCGCGGTTGCGGGGGTCCTTGCTGTCCGGCACGGGTGTGTGCCTCTCCAAGAGCCTGATGCGGAGCAAGCCCCGGACGGAACAGCAAATGGGGAACCCCGCAAGCGCATTTGGGGAACCCCGCACGGGTCTACCCTTGGGAGAGATCACTTCCGTCTTCCGAGGTGGCGCCCATGGACGACCGCGAAACCTGGCGCAGCGGCTATCCGCTGACCATCCCTGACGCACTGCTCCACAGCGAAGCCATGCGGCAAGCCTGTGCCGCGCGGAACTTTCAGGAGATCTTCCGTCTCGTCAACCGGCGCACTGGCTCCAGTTACGCGGTAATGGCAGCCGCCATCGGCAAGATGACTAGCTCACGGGTCAGCGACATCATCCGGGGTGTCCGTGGCATCCGAGGACAGGAAGTCATGGAACGCGTGGCCGATGCATTCGGTATTCCGGGAGAAATGCTCGGCTTACCAAGACGGCCATGGGAGGTTTCCCCGGAGGGCGTTGACGGAAGTAGCAAAGTTCGCAATAGCGTCGGAGGCGATACCGAGGAAATTGCACTGCTGCCCTTTGTTGTGAATGGCCACACGGTCATGGTCCCGGTGGACAAAAAAACGCTGGAAAGGGAGGTTATGAGTCAGCTCAATCGTCGTGCCCTCCTCAAAGGAGGAATAGCGGCTACCGTTCTGGCAGGGGCGGGCCTCGAAGAAATCCAACACGTGGCCGCAGCATTGGAAGACGCGCACCGCTATCTTGATGGTCCGGTGGTTGATTATTTCCGCAGGCAACTCGAAGCAGCCAAACATGACGATGGTGCGCTCGGTGCACGGAAAACCCTGCCACTAGTCCTCGGCCTGTTGGGTGCTATTGAGCAGAGAGCACGGAACGTGAAGCCCGCAGTACGACGAGAGTTGCTGTCAGTTGGTGCAGACGGTGCGGAGTTTGCTGGTTGGCTGTACCGCGATATTCATCAACCAACCATTGCCATTTTCTGGTATGACCGGGCCATGGAATGGGCGCAAGAAGCTGACGACCCCGCCATGCAGGGTTATATGCTGCTCAAGAAATCTCAAATGGCGTATGACGACGGAGACGCTGCGCGCATTTTGACGCTGGCGCAGGCGGGGCAGCATGAGCGGTGGCAGCTCCCGACCCGCGTGCAAGCGGAGTTGCTACAGCAGGAAGCACTGGGGTGTGCCATGCTCGGTGAACCATTCTCACTGGTCGAGCAGAAACTCAGTACGGCTCACGAACTACTTGCTCGCACCGCTGACAGTGAACCAAACGACCTTGGCGCGTACTTCAACGAACACACGTTGTTGCTCCGGAATGCGGTGAGCTATACCGAGGCCGGCAAGCCAAACCTCGCCGCCGACCTGTTCGGCCACATCATTGCGGCTGGAACACTGTCCCGCCGCGACATGGGATTCTTCAATGCCCGACGTGCGGCGGCATTGGCGCTGAGCGGTGAGCCAGACGAAGCGGCCCGGATTGGTACTGCTTCGGCGGAGGTAGCCCGGGCAATGAAATCAGAACGCACCAAGAGAGTACTGGGCGAAGTGCTACAGACGCTAAGTCGTTGGCGCAACCGTCCTGCGGTGCAGGAATTCCATGAAGTACTCCAGGCAGCTTAGTTTAATCCTGCGAGGAGTCTGCGTTCAGCCACTCGGACACAGTGCGGATTACGAACGTCTGCCATTCCTGGCTCTGCGGATTTAGATATTTCGGATCATCGTGCACAGCGAAACCGTGCTGTGATCCCTCAATCTCGATGAGTTCACAGGGGGCACGAAATTGCTGTACCGCGGACCGTGATGAGTCGATAGGAACAAAAGTGTCTTCGGTGCCATGCACGATGAGCGTCGGGGCTTGTACCTCGCCGAGTGCCTCGTGCGGATGCAGCCAGAACACCTCGTTGAGTAGCGGCCGTCCATGCCGCAGTGTCGGTGTGAACTGGATGAATCCGTGTTCGGTGAGTTGCTGTGCTGCTTCCTCGCTGATCGAATCATCGACCCAATAGGACCGCGTATCGATGGTGCGCCATTTGTAGTCCAATTGAGGATTGAACAGCACTAGCCGTGAAAGGTCCCCGGGACGCTTGGCAGCGTAGTACGCGCAGATGCCACCCCCGAAGCTGGCGCCCAACAATGTAATTTCATGAGCGTCCGTAGCTTTGCGCAGACAGGCGATGGCCACGCGAATGTCATTGAGGATCGTGGCGAGCGTCAGCTCTTCTTGTCGGCCCTCACTTTCACCGTGGCCGCGCATGTCGAAGCGGAGAGACGCCACACCACTGTCAGCAATTCCGGCAGCCAAGCGTGTGAAGAACCCACCCTCTTCACGAGTGACGCCACCGCCGTGCACGAGCACGACACCGTGCGAGGCCGGCGTGTCTGGGCTCATGAGCGTGCCAGCCAGGTGCAGACCGTCAAGCGTCCGAAGCGTCACGCTGTCAGCTGTAGGCATGGCGCGAGCCTAGTGCTGAGGCACTGGACACAGCGATACCGCACAAGCCCCGCCGATATCCGGTCTCGCGCCGCCTGGACGTGGTGGCGGACTTCCCGGTGCCCGACTCCGGCCAGCGCCTCGCCCTGTGGGACCGGTGCCTGGGCGACCGGCTGCCCCGGGCCGACGACCTGGACCTCCCCTTCTGCGCGGACCGCTTCGAACTGGCCGGCGGTTCGATCCGGGCCTGCGCGGTGACGGCGGCCTACCTCGCGGCGGAGTCCGGCGAGCCGCTCACCATGCGGCAGGTGGTGACGGCGGTCGCGCAGGAGTACCGCAAGCTCGGACGGCTGGTCCTGGAGAGCGAGTTCGGGCCGTACCTGGCGGAGGCTGTCGGCGCTTGAGAGCGGGTCGCGCGGCGTGACGTGACTGCGTTCTACTCGCGCGGGCCGACCAGTTCCTCGTACAGCTTCCGCTTCTCGGCGGTGTCCTTGGCTGCCTTCAGCTTGTCCACCCAGTCGCGCTGGATCTTCTGGAGGAAACCGTGCCAGTCCTCCCCGCCCATCTCCCCCAGCTTCACCTGCGTGGCACCGATCTTGTCCGGCTTGTGGCCGTGGAGCACGGACTCGGGGTTGGCGGTCACCTCCGTGGACTTGATGCCGTGGTGATAGCCGACCGGGCTGGGGGCCTCGGGCTCCACCGTCTCGAGGCCGACCAGCAGGCCGCCGTCCGTGTCACCGGTCGGCGCGGTGAACACCAGGAGCATGTGGCCGTAGGAGCCGTTCGGCAGGACGACGTCGCCGTTCCAGTCCTTGGTTCCGAAGCCGCCGCCCGAGATGTTGACCCCCATCAGGTCCGGGTTGGTCATGCCGGGGGTGTATTCGGACAGCTTGTTCTTCACCGCCGCCCCGACGCCGCCCTCCTCCTTGAACTTGCCGGTGCCGGGCTCACCGTCCTTGTTCTTGCGGATGGAGGAGCGGTGCGTGGCGTAGTCGCGCTTCAACGTGTCCGTCTGCCGGGTGCCTTTCTCGGTGACGCCGAGGAAGTCGAGCAGCTGATGGGGGCTCTCCCCCTTGCGCAGGGCGGGGATGCGGATGTTGACGCGTCCGCCGTGGGAGAGCGCCCGGATGACGTCGCCCTCCTTGTAGTCGACGTAGTTGTCGTCCTTCCCCGCGACCTGGAGGCCGTGCCGCAGGATGAGCAGGACGTTGGTGAGGATGTTCCGGGCGAAGTCGTCCCGCCCTTTCATCTCCCCCGCCGCGTGTTCGCCGGCGGACTCGTGCTTCTGCTCCTCGCGCACGCCCTCCGGGAACAGGGTGTCGACGGCCGTTTCCCGGATCTGCGTGTTCCGTTCGTTCTCCAGCGTCTGCCGTTCCGGATCGTCGGGCTCCAGCTGGTTGGTCCGCATGAATCGGCCCAGGGTGTAGGCCGGATTGATCGGTGTGGAGGCTCCCGCGACCGGTGCCTGTGTCTGGAAGGCGAGGGTCGCGGCGAGGATGCGCCGTCCTGGGGTGAGCTTCAGCCAGTTCGAGTAGCCGACCTGTTCCTGCTCCGCGGCCTCGGCCTGCGCATCCTTCCCGGCCTTTTCCTTGCCCTTGCCGCTCGCGCTGTTGCCCGCGCCGGCCATCTTGCCCTTGCCCTCGGCGATCAGCCTGGCCTCTGCCAGGGTGCCGATGCCCACTTTGTTCAGCCAGTCCGGCCTCTTCGCGGAGAGGATCTCGATGTCCCTGAGTTCGTCCGGCTGGAAGGCCTCCCCGAGGACCAGCCGCCGTTCCAGGACCCACCGCAACCGGGCATTCTTCGGCAGCCAGCTCTCCGGCCACTTCTTGTGCGGCTCCCAGAAGTTGAACTTCCGTACCTCCAGGAGCGTGTGCTCATCGATCGACGCGCTGAGCCGGACCATCACCGTATCGGGGTCCCGGGAGGCCTCCAGGGCAGCCTCGTCGGCCGGCGGCGTGCTCTCCCTCGCGGGGGCGTCCGCTTCCGTCTGGCCTTCCGTTTCCGTCTGGCCTTCCCGGGCCCGCTGGACGATCGCCGTCGCCACCTGGTTGCCGGCCGCGCTCTGACGCGCCGCCACCTCGGCGGGGCTCACCCGGCCCGGGCCGCTCGCCCCCCGGACGGGTGGCGCCGCGACCTGCGGGGCGGGCACGGTCCGCGCGGGTGTCCTCGGCCGCCTGTGCTCGGTGTCGCCGTGCCGCTGTCCGTACATCCGTGTCCCCTCCCGACTCGCCGCACCGCCCGGCCCGGAATCCGTGTGCCGGTATCGCCTGCACCGTGCGTTGTGCGCACCAGGCTGCAACGTGCCCGGCTGCGGCTCAAGAGCCGCAGGGGCAGCGCAGGTGCGCCTGCGGCTTCCCCTTCGACGAAAGGAGCTCCGGGCATTGCCCGTTCGGCCACCCCTGTCTGCCCTCAGGTTGCCTGGCGTCGTGATCGTCCACCGCGTATCCAGGAAGAGTTGCTATTCCCGCGTGCGAAAGGTTCCTCCTCGTGCACGTCCGAGACAACGACAAGACCTCACGGACCGAACGCGGCCGCACTCCGGACCGCACACCCGCGGGGGCCGGGACACCGCTGAGAGGTCTCATGGCGTTGCAGGCCGGAGCCGGGAACGCCGTCGTCGTCCAGATGCTCCGCCAAGCCGGCCACCCCTGGGCCCAGGAACAGCAGCACCGGCACAGCTCCGACTGCGGCCACCACCAGACCGAACCGGCCAAGCAGCCGGCCAGGCAACAGGCCAGGCAGCCGGCCGTACAGCGGCGCTCCGCCGTCCACGACGTGCTCCGCACCCCCGGCCGCGCGCTGGACGACGCCACCCGCACGGACATGGAAGGCCGGCTCGGCGCCGACTTGTCCGACGTTCGCATCCACAACGACAGTGCCGCCAAAGCCTCCGCCGCCGAAGTCGGCGCCCGCGCCTATACCAGCGGCAGCCACATCGTCATCGGTGACGGCGGAGCGGACCGGCACACCCTCGCCCACGAACTCACCCACGTGATCCAGCAGCGCCGCGGTCCGGTCGCGGGAACGCCCACCGCCGACGGGCTCAGCGTCAGCGATCCGTCGGACGCCTTCGAGAAGGAGGCCGAGGCCCAGGCGACGCGGGCGCTCTCCGGGCCGTCGCCGAAGCGGACCGCTCCAGGCGAGGCCGCTCGCCAGGACACCGCCCATGGCCAGGTGCAGCGCGTGGCCGCTCCTACGGACCTCTCCGTCCAGCGCCTCTCCATCGAAGACGCACCGTCGACGTGGCAGGGCCAGGCGGTGCGGCGCTCGGGCGAGGGATTCGGCGGAGTCTTCTTCGTGGGCCCGCCGGGGGCGGAGGTCGTGGTCAAACCAATGTCGTCCACGGGCACTGTGGAATACGCCCATCGCTTTCTGGAGCACATGGACATCGAGGCGCCCCGGATCGTCCGCCATGCGGCCACCTCACCTGAGGGGCAGGCGATCCATAAGCTCCTGATGGACAACCGGCAAGCCGGCCGGACCGAGGATGAGATTCCGAATCAGCTGAGCACGGCTGAGGCATTCCTTGTCATGGAGACGGCCCCGGGGGCCACGCTGCAAAGCATGGACCCCAATGCGGCAGTGCAATTCCTGGGCGACCAGGCGACCTTGCGGAAAGCCGGCCGCACGATGGTCACCGATGCCTTCCTCGGCAACGACGACCGGTTGGTGGGTAACAGGGTCAACCTCGGGAATTTCCTCTACCAGGCGGCGACAGCCATCGTGCCGACGGCACAGCTCACCCCGATCGACAACGACTCCAGGTTCACGGCCCCGCAGGTCCTTACCCTGGCGGGCGGCAAGAAGCTGGACGACAGGCTGGGGACCAAGCTCACCTGGATCCAGATGCTTCGCGCTCCCGCCCGCGACAACTACCTCATCACCAAGTTCCTCCAGAAGTTCCGTAACGCCCACCGCGCGAGCCCGGAGGTCACCGCGATTCTGGACGACCCTGCGCAGTCGGGCCCGATCAGGGACCGGCTGGGAGAAGGGATCACAGCCGCGTTCGCCGATCTCGCGAAGGTCTTCAAGGACAACGTCTTTCTGCTGCGTGCCATCGCTTCGGCGGGCTATGACGAGGCGAGTGCCGAGGACCGGTCCGTCTCCGGAGCCAAGGCCGCCGCGAAGTACGTCGCGGACACCCAGAAAGGCCTGACTCATGACGAGGCGGTCGACGAGTTGATCACCTATGTGGAGCGACGCATCGCCAAGGAAAAGTGGCCAACCGGCTTCAAGTGGCTGGGCCAGCGGGTCGCCTGATCTTTGTCGCCCGCACCGCCCCGGTCCGTCACGCGGGCAGAGGGAGCCGACCACAAGGGCATCGGCACTGCCCTGAGGCGGCCCCCGCGAGTGTTGCCCCGAAGGGGCGAGGGCTTTTCAATGACCTGATGCGCACCATGCCCTGAGCCCACAGCCCTGAGCGCGGAGGGTCGTTGTCATGCATGCCCATGCACATCGCACCGAGCCCGCCGGCCGTCCGGCGCACCGCGCTCCGCTGCGCACCCCCGGCCGGGCGCCGGGGCCGGCCGATCTGCGGTCCCCCGCGTCGATCCTCGCCTTGCAGCGCACGGTGGGCAACGCCGCGGTGACGCGAATGCTGGCCCGCGCGGGCCAGGAGAGTGCCGAGCCGGCGGCGGAGACCGCCCCGGTGCAGCGTTCGGCCGTGCCCGAGGTGCTCCGTTCCGCCGGGCGTCCGCTGGACGCGCCGATCCGCACGGACATGGAGGCCCGGCTGGGCGCGGACTTCTCCTCGGTGCGCGTCCACGACGGGCCGCTGGCGCAGCGGTCCGCCAGCGAGATCGGCGCGCGGGCCTATACGTCGGGAGAGCACGTCGTCATGGGACGGGGCGGCCGCGACCGGCACACCCTCGCGCATGAGCTGACCCATGTGATCCAGCAGCGCTCCGGCCCGGTCTCCGGTACGGACAACGGCGCCGGCCTGCGGATCAGTGATCCCGCCGACCGCTTCGAGCGCGCGGCCGAGGACAACGCCCGGCGTGCCTTGGCCGGTCCGGTGCCGAGCGAGGCGGCCCCGCATGCCGACGGAGCCGGACACGAGCCCGCCGCCGGGGTGGTGCAGCGGGCGGTGGGTTTCGAGTTCGAGACGGCCGAGGAGACTCTGGCGGCCGATCCCGGTCTGCGCCAGTCGGAGCGCAGGGGTGAGAGGTACATCAAGCAGTTCCGCACCCGGGGTGTCTGGGAGGGGCGCGATGCGGCAGCCCCCGACTCCACCGAGTACATGGGCCGTGGGCTGAGGAAGAAGGAGCGCATCGTCACCGTCGGGGATCTCTTCACGATGGAGGCCGACGAGACGAGCATCGGTGGCTCCGACCTGGAGTTCGTCACGTCCGCCTTCCCGGAGACCGACGAGGGCCGCAAGCGGCTTGTCAGTGCGATGGGGCTGATCAGCGGGGTGGCGGCTCGCCTCGAAGGGGGACAGGGTCTCTTCTCCGGCGAGGAAGTGGCTAGCTTGGCCGGCGGTACGGCGTCGCAGGTGACCGACCGGGCGCCGCAGGCGACGGGCAAGCAGCGCGGCCCGGTCGGGAAACTCTTCAAGAAGAACCCGGACCCGCAGTACGTGGTGAAGGTGGCGGGAATGGGGATCGCCGCCGGTCCGCAGACGACAGCCGGGGTGCATCTGTCCCGCATTCCGCAGCTGATCGGCGCGATCACCGGGCCGCCGCCGCGGCCTGCCGGGGCTGAGGCCGAAGCTGAGGCTGAGGCTGAGGCGACTCCGAACCCGATGTCGCAACTGGACATCCGGAAAGTCCAGGCCACGGCACGGGAGCGGGTGAACGCGTTCCTGGGCAACGGGTTCGTCGTCCCCAGCGCCGACCCGGAACGGGAACCCGCCGTGCCGAGCGATCGGCTGCGGGGCCTGCTCACCCTCACCGCTACGTACCTCATCGGAGGTGACCTCTCCCGCGATCAGGACTATGTGAAGGCCATCGCGCCGATGCTCGCCCGCACCGACTTCGCCGCGATGTACGCCCAGCTCCCGCAGGAGGAGCGGGAGAACTTCGCCGCCGACCCGGACGCCTTCGTCGATGTGGCGGTGCGGGCGGCGGGCCTGCCCACCCCGGACGCGCCGGTCTTCGCCGCGAACATCGGCCGCAGCGCGCCGGTGAACATCCAGCATGTGACCCGCAGGCTCTGGCTGCGCGGCATGGTCGGCGGGCAGGATCTGATGTCCGCCGAGGGTTACCGGAGTCACGACTGGGGTCGCTCGGACAATGACCGGCTCGCCGAGGAGTTCGAGTCGATGGGCTCCTTCGGAGCGCAGACCGACCCGGGAAACATGGCGATCGTGGAGCTACGCCGCATGCGGAAGAACGTGCCTTACCAGGAGTGGCCCCGGCTGGCACTGATGGCGTTCGACCTCATCCGTCAGGTCAACAACCAGAACCGGTAGCTCACCCCGCGTCCTCCCGGTCCACCCGGAGGGCCCGGAAAGGCAGCGGTCTTGCCCCCGACCACGTCCGCCGGTCCCTGTCGCCCTCGCGAACCCGCCCGGCAGACTCGGCCTGGACACAGGTGGCCTGTAAGGACGCGAAGGAGCGAGTATGCCGACGTACCTCACCCCGGGCGTGTACGTGGAGGAGGTGCAGTCCGGTGCCCGACCGATCGAGGGGGTCGGCACCGCCGTCGCCGCGTTCGTCGGGTTCGCCGAGAGCGGTCCGTTCCACGCGCCGACGCTGGTCACCGGCTGGGACCAGTACACCCAGCAGTTCGGTGGCTTCACCGAGGGCACCTATCTGGCCCACGCGGTCTACGGGTACTTCGCCAACGGCGGCGGCGCCGCGTACGTCGTACGGATCGGCGGGTCCGCCGAGGACGCCTCCGCGCCGGCGGCGGGCAGTGCCCAGCGCGGGCGGGGGTCCAGGGCGGCGGAGCCGGTAGAGCTCGGCGGGTTCCTGGTCGCGGCCCGGCCGGGCGTCTCCGGGGTGTCGGTGGAGGTCGCCGACGCGGACGGCGAGAACCCTCCGGAGGACCGCTTCAAGGTCGTCGTCCGCCAGGGCGACCAGGTGGCGGAGACGTACGAGGCCTCCACCCGCAAGAACGTCAAGGGGTACCTGGTCAACCAGGCCCGCTCCTCCAAGCTGATCGAGGTCACCGAGCAGCGGGGCGCCACGCAGAGCAAGCCCGCCGGCCAGACCGTGGCGCTGCCCGACGCCCCCGGCACCCCGGCCGCATCCGGCCCCGGCGAGGTGTCCCGCCTCGACCCGGCCGAGTACGTCGGTGACTCCGCGGCCCGTACCGGGTTCGGCGGTCTGGAGACCATCGACGAGATCACCATGGTCGCGGTGCCGGACCTGATGAGCGCCTACCAGCGCGGCGACATCGACGCCGAGGGCGTGCGCACCGTGCAGCTCGCGGTGATCTCGCACTGCGAGCAGATGGGCGACCGGGTGGCCGTCCTGGACACCCCGCCCGGGCTCTCCGCCCAGCAGGTGCGCACCTGGCGCAACGACGAGGCGGGCTACGACTCCCGGTACGCCACCCTCTACTACCCGTGGGTGCGGGTCTTCGACCCGGCCGCCGGACGCAACACCACCGTCCCGCCGAGCGGTCACGTCGCCGGCGTCTGGGCGCGCAGCGACGCCGAGCGCGGTGTGCACAAGGCGCCCGCCAACGAGGTGATCCGCGGCGCGGTGGACCTGGAACTCCGGCTCAGCAAGGGCGAGCAGGACCTGCTGAACCCGATCGGCGTGAACTGCGTACGGGCCTTCTCCGGCCGGGGCATCCGGATCTGGGGCGCCCGCACCCTCTCCTCCGACCCGGCCTGGCGCTACCTGAACGTGCGCCGCCTGTTCAACTACCTGGAGGAATCGATCCTCCTGGGCACCCAGTGGGTCGTCTTCGAGCCGAACGACGACCGGCTGTGGTCGAGCATCCGGCGCAATGTCACCGCGTTCCTCACCGAGGAGTGGCGCGGGGGCGCGCTGTTCGGCCGCACCGCCGATGAGGCGTTCTATGTGAAGTGCGACCGGGACAACAACCCGCAGGAGTCCATCGACCTGGGCCGGGTCATCTGCGAGATCGGCGTCTCGCCGGTCAAGCCCGCGGAGTTCGTGGTGTTCCGGCTGGCCCAGTTCTCCGACACCACCAGCCTCATCGACGAGTGACCCACGGGTCCGCAAGGAAAGGTGACAGGCAGTCATGGCAACAGGCGATGCTCTTTCCACCCATGTCTTCGGCATACAGCTCGGCGGCTATCTGGTCGAGTCGATTCAGGAGATCAGCGGGCTGACCGTCGAGGAGGAGGTCGTCGAGGTCCGCCAGGTCAGCCCGGAGGGCAAGCAGATCATCCGCAAGCAGCCCGGCGCCCGGCAGGCCGGCGAGGTCACGATCGTCCGGGGAATGGACCAGAGCAGCGAGTTCACCAAGTGGATCAACGAGACCCTGAACAAGGGCGCCGTGGATGCCGCGCGGCAGAACCTCACCATCGAGATCAAGGACTCCGAGCTCAACACGGTCCGCCGTATCCAGCTGATGCAGGGCTGGGCCTCCAAGTGGGAGGGCCCGTCCCTGAGCGCGGGCGACTCGTCCCCGGCCACCGAGACGGTCACCATCGTGTTCGAGGAGATCGTCGTCGAATGAGGCGCCGTACGGTGACCGCGGGCAACCTGGAGGAGATCCTCGAGGCGACGGCGCCCGCGCCGGGCTCGGAGCAGGCGGCGGCCACCCCCGCCGCCCCCGCTTCCCCGGCGTCCCGGGGGGACCACGGGCTGCGCACCGAGTTCGAGTTCGAGCTGCCGCGCGGGTACGTGGACGACGAGGGCACCGTGCACCGCCACGGCTCGATGCGCCTGGCCACGGCCCGGGACGAGCTGCGGCCCCAGATCGACCTGCGGGTCAAGGAGAACCCGGCGTACCTGAGCGTGGTGCTGCTGAGCCAGGTGATCACCCGGATCGGCTCGATCACCGATGTGCACGCCGGGATCGTGGAACGGATGTACGCGACCGACGTCGCCTTCCTCCAGGACTTCTACCGCCGCGTCAACAGCGAGGGCCACACCCGGGCGGCGGTGACCTGCCCGCACTGCGAGGGCGGCTTCGAGGTCGACCTCTCGGGTGGGCGCCTGGGGGAATCGTGACGTACGCACTTCCCCGGCTCCGGGAGGAGATCGCGTACGTCGCCTACCACTTCCACTGGCAGCGCGAGGAGATCCTCGACCTCACCCACGGCGAACGCCGGCAGTGGGTGGCCGAGATCGCCCGTATCAACACCCGCGTGAACGAAGGTGGTTGAGCGCATGGCATGGCGGGACAGGCTGCGCCGCCGGGCCGCCGGGCCGTCCGCCGGGGGCCCTGGACGGGGCGCGCCGGACCACTCCGGCGGCGGCGCTGCCGGTCCGTCCGGCGCGGGATCGGACCGGAGCGCCTCAGGCGCCCCGGGTCCCTCCGTGCCCGGCGACTGGGACGGCGGCTGGCGCCGTACCTCACCGCCGGAACTCACCGTGTCCCGCGCCCCGCTCGGCGTCAGCGACGGCCTCGCCTTCCGCTCGGGCCTCGCGGCCTGGCAGAACCCGTCGTTCGACGCCGGCCTCGGCCACGCCCTGCTGCCCACCGCCCCGACCGGCCTGGTGCGCGGCGTCACCGGCCCGGCCGCCCCGAAGCCCGCCTCCACCGGCGGGGGGCCGCTGCTGCTGCGGGCGCTACGCCGAGAGGGGGCGGCGGACGGTACGCAGGACGCCGGGGGGAGCCCGGACGGCGCGGCCCGGGCGCCGGCACCGCCTTCCCGGCCTTCCCGTAGCGGCTCCGGCGTGCGTTCCAGCGATGCCAACAGCACTGCCGGGAGCGGTAGTTCGGGCGACGTTTCGCGGAGCCGTGGTATCACGTCCGCGGCTTCCCCCGCCGTGCTCTCCGCGTCGGCTCCCGCTGTCCAACGGGCCGCGGAGCCGGACACCGGCCCGGTCGTGACCCCCACCGACACCGGCCGACGGTCGGCCGCCGCGGAGATTCCGCTGGTACGACGTGTGTCGGTGGTCCCGGGCGCGGTCGCCGACGGGGGAGTGGCCCGGCCCGCCTCGCAGACGCCGTCCGGCGCCTCCACCCCGAACTCCGGGCGCGCGTCCGGGTCGCCGGCCGGTTCCGGGGGCCGTACGCCCTCCGCCTCCGGCCCGGTCGTCCAGCGCAGCACGACAGGGACGGGGACGGGGGCGGGGGTGACAGGGGCCCAGTCCGGTCGGGAAGGCAGGCAGCCGGAGGCATCCCGTGTCTCCGGCGCCGAGGTGTCCCACCCGGTCGTCCGGCTGCGCCCGACGGGGCCTTCCCTGACCGCCGCCCGGCACTCGGCCGGCCCCGCGCGCCGGGTTCCCGCCGTGCGGCCCGCCGCGACCCCGGCGCCCGACGACGGCGCACTCGCCCCTACACCCGGCCCCGCCTCCACCGCGCCGCCGCCCGTACAGCGCGCGCCAACCCGCGCGGCTCTCGGCGCCCCGCTGAGCGAACTGCCCTCCACGGCCGCACCGTTGCCGGAGGGCACCCCTGCCCCGCGCCCCGCGCCCGGTCCGGCGCTGCCCGTCGTCCAGCGCCACACGGACGGCACGGCGGACGGCACAGCCGTCGCCCCGCGCCCGTCCGACGGCGGCACGAAGGGAACGGCCCACGACTCCCCGGCCGACCCCCCGCGCCGGACCTCCGGGGCACGCGCGCGTGGTGGCCTGGGCGCGCCGCTGTCCGCGCTGCCGGCGAGCGCGGACCTGCCAGGTACCACCGCGTCCGGCGCCCGCGCCCCCCTCCCGGCGCCCGGCCCGGACGTCCAGCGCGCTCCGGCGAGTAGGGACCGGAGCTCCACCACCGCTCCGGGGCGCGAGGACCGGGGGTCCACCACCGCTCCGGCGCCGCACACGACGGATCACGACCGGAGGCCCGCCGAGGCCGCACCCCGCACGTCGGCGGACGCGCCGCTGCTGGGTGCGGGCGATGTCGTCCAGCGCGCCCTCGCGGACCACTCCTCCACCGGGGGCACCACGGAGCCCGGTCCCACGGCCCACGGCAACGGGCCCGCCACGCCGTTGGTGACGCCGTCCTCGTCCGCCGCGCCGCCTTCGCCGACCGCCGCGCCCCACGGCCCGGCAGCACCGGAGCGTGCCGTAGGGCAGGCAGGGCAGGCAAGTCCGGCTGGAGACGCGCGACGAGCCGGTACGACGTCGGCCGGGGGCGGGCCGGGCTCCGGCAGGCCAGGGCCTCAAGGCCCCGCCGCCTCCGCCCCCGCCTCCGCCCCGGGCCCGGTCGTAGTCGCCCGCGCCGTAGCCCAAGGCACCGGCGGCGCCACCCGACCCCCCGGTGCAGCCGACCCGCGCCCGCGCCCGCTCACCGTGATGCGCTCCGCAGCGCACTCCGCCCCGGCGGCGCCCCGTACCCTCTCGCTGCTCGCCGCGCGCCCGCTCTCCCTGAACACCCGGGCCCCGGAAGGGGTGGCAGGGCCCGCCGCCTCCCGCTCCGACGCCCGTCCTGTGGTGGCGGCGCGGTGGCCCGGCGCATCCGCCGCCCCCCAGGGCGACTCCGCGCCGCCCACCGGCGCGCCCGCGCGGCGGGCACCGGGTCCGTCCGCGACCGCACCCGCGACGCCTCAGATCCAGCGGGCCGCGACCTCCCCGGCGACACCTCAAGTCCAGCGGGCCGCGACCACGCACGCCGGACCGGGGCACTCGGACTCGGGCGTACGAGGGGCCAGTTCCGCGGACTCCGTGCAGCGTGTCCCGGTCGTGCGGCCCGCGCCGCCCCACGGGGAGACACCAAGGACGGCCGCCCCCGCCGTACAGGCGCGGTCTCTGCCCGTGACCGCCCCGCAGGCGCCGCCGCTCGCGGACCGCCCGGCGGTCCTGTCGGCACCGGCACCGGTGGGGTCCGTCCCCGTGGTCCGGCCGAGGACCGTTACGCCGGGCCCCGTATCGGGGACCGGCGGCGGGACCGGCAGGGCGGCAACCCCCGTCCAGCGGCGCGAGATCCGCGGCACCGGTGGCGACGCCCCGTCCACGGACGCCCTGGCCATGGACGCCCCGCCCACGGACGTACCGGCCAACGCGGTGCCGCCGCGCGGCCGGCCGCGGTCGGCCTCCGTGTCGTCCATCCCCGACAAGGGCGCCTCCGGCAACGGCGCCTCCGGCAACGGCGCCTCCGGCAACGGCGCCTCCGGCAAGAGCGCGGCCCGGCGCGCCGAGACACCGCAGGACCCCGCCCTCGACCTGGACGACCTGGCGCGCCGTCTGATCGACCCGGTGTCCCGGCTCCTGCGCACGGAACTGCGGCGCGGCCGGGAACGCATGGGCCGCCCCTACGACGGACGCCGCTAGGCAGGCCGGAACGGACGATGGACGGATGACGGACCAATGACGGACAGCATCTTCGCGACCAGCGTGTTCTTCCGGCTCGCGATCGGCGGCAACGACCTGGGCGCCTTCCACACCTGCTCCGGCATGGGCGCCGAGGTGGAGATGGAGAGCTACGCCGAGGGCGGCAACAACGGCTTCACCTGGAACCTGCCCGGGCGCGTGACCTGGTCGAACATCACGCTCACCCGGCCGGTCACCGCCGACACGGCGAAGATCAGCCGCTGGCTCGACGAGACGCTGCGGCGGGTGGTGCCCAAGGACGGCGAGATCGTGGCGCTGAAACCGGACCTGACCCCGATCATCAGCTGGCAGGTGTTCGGGATCGTCCCGGTGCGCTGGCAGGGGCCGTCCTTCGACCCCTCCACCTCGGAGGCCGCGGTGGAGACCCTGGAGATCGCTCACGAGGGGCTGCGTCCTTCCTGACCCACCGTCACAGTCCGCCGACCACCCACGTATCCGCCGTATTCGCTCCAGGAAAGGAAGTCCCGACATGTCCCCAGCGGCGCGTTCCAGTCGGGCCAGGGCCCGGCTGACCCTGAAGGAGCCCCCCGCCAAGGTCGGCGCGAAGCCCGGCGGGACGATCACGCAGCTGAACCTCCAGTTCAACCCCTCCACGCTGGAGCTGCGCAAGACCACCGAGTGGCGGCGCACGCCGTCCCGGATGGCCGCGGAGTCGGCGCTGCCCGAGTTCGTCGGCAGCGGCCCGCGCGAGCTGAGCCTCGAAGTGTTCCTGGACGCCACCGCCACCCACGACAACTCCGTGGAGAAGGCGGTGGAGAAGCTGATGAAGGCCTGCGTGCCGACCCCGAAAAGCCTGAGCCGCAAGAAGCCGGCCAGCCCGTGGGTGCGGTTCCAGTGGGGCACCTCGCGCACGACCTCGTTCGACGGGGTGATGTCGAGCCTGTCGGTGTCGTACACGCTCTTCGACGTGGACGGCAGGCCGCTGCGGGCCACCTGCTCGCTGTCGATCGAGGAGGCGAGCGTCGGCCCGGCGGGCCAGAACCCGACGTCCGGCGCGCGCACCGCCCGCAGTACGCACACCCTCGTGGCGGGCGACAGTCTGGCCCTGCTGGCCTGGCGGGAGTACGGCGACGCGACGGCCTGGCGGGCCATCGCGGACGCGAACGGAATCGACGACCCGATGGCCCTCGTGCCCGGCACCGAACTGGTGGTGCCGGCGCTGCGGGACGCGGGCGATGAGGAGGAGTGGTGAGCACAGCAGGGGAACGGGAC
Source organism: Streptomyces sp. NPDC050619 (assembly GCF_040654815.1). Classification (NCBI taxonomy): domain Bacteria; kingdom Bacillati; phylum Actinomycetota; class Actinomycetes; order Kitasatosporales; family Streptomycetaceae; genus Streptomyces; species Streptomyces sp. NPDC050619. Next base: position 106,319 of record NZ_JBFAIR010000022.1, read on the forward strand.
GGCCGGTCTTTCGCGGCGGACCCCATCGTGGAGACGCCCGCCGAACTTCCGCAGGTCTGGGCCGCCCAGCTGAAGAGCTGCGTGGTGGACGAGAACGTGGGCCTGCCGGACGCCGCGGTGCTCACCTTCCGTGACCCCGATCACGAGTTTCTGACGGCGACCGGCATCACCATCGGCACCCCGCTGCGGGTGTCGGTGATGACCGTGTCCGGGACGGCGCGCGAGCGGCTGTTCAACGGCGAGGTGACGGCCGTGGAGGTGGACTACGACCGCACGGGCTCGTTCACGGTCGTGCGCGCCCACTCCAAGGCGCACCGCCTCCAGCGGGGCCGGAAGGTGGTGGCGTACCGGAACATGACGGCGGCGAGGATCGTCCGCGAAGTGGCCAAGGGTGCCGGGCTGAAGTGCGGAACCGTGCAGGCCGCGCCGGTCGAGTACACGCAGCTGTCGCAGGCCAACGTGTCCGACTGGGACTTCCTCCAGTACCTGGCGAGCGAGAGCGGCGCGCAGGTGCGCATCGACGACAAGGGGCTGCTCCAGTTCACCAAGCCGCAGAAGGCGTCCGGCGCGCCCGCGCCGACGACCTCGGCCACGCGGAACCCGATGGTGCTGGAGTACAAGCAGAACCTGCTGGTGCTGCGGGCCTCGCTGTCGGCGGCGGACGGCGCGTCGTCGGTGGAGGTGCGCGGCTGGAACGTCACCACGAGGGAGAAGCTGGTGTCCCCGCAGCAGTCGGTGACCAGTGACACGGTGGTGCCGCGCCTGAGCCCGAAGATGGCCGCCCGGTTCGGCAAGTCGGCGAAGCTGACCGTCACGGACACCCCGTACCGCACCCTGGCCGAGACGAAAGCGGCCGCGGACGCGATAGCCGCTGAGGTCAGCGCGGGCTTCGGGGAGCTGGAGGCGGTGGCCGAGGGCAACCCCCAGCTGCGGGCGGGCAAGCCCGTGGCGCTCGGCAACGTCGGGTTGTTCTCGGGCCGCTACACGGCCACGGCGGTGCAGCACGTCCTCGAGCCGCACGGCGGGTACTGGACGACGGTGTGGGTCAGCGCCAGCCCGGATCGCTCCCTGACCGGCCTGGTGACCGGCGCCAACGCGCCGGGCCGTGGCCCGCGCATGCCGGGGCTGGCGATCGGCGTGGTGACGGACGTACGCGCCCCGGACGGCGAGGTGCAGCTGAAGTTCCCCTGGCTGGACGACACTTACACCACCGACTGGGTGCGCACCGTGCAGTGGGGTGGCAAGGACGGCGGAGGTGTGATGGCTCCGGAGATCAACGACGAGGTCCTGGTGGGCTTCGAACAGGGCCTGCTGGACAGCCCGTACGTCATCGGAGGGCTCTACAACGGCATCGACCAGCCGCCGCCCCATACCGTCCCGCTGGTCGACAGGTGGGGGGCGGTCAACCGCCGCTCCGTGGCGTCGCGTTCGGGGCACCGCGTGGAGCTGCTGGACACGCGGAAACCGGGCCCGTCCGGCCTCAAGCTCGTGACCGCCGACGAGCGCCTCGAAGTGAGCATGGACGACCGGCTGAACCGGATCGAGCTGACGGTGTACGCCCCCGGCCCCAGCACCGCCAAGCGCACCGCCCTCACCTCCGTCCTGCTCGAGAAGACCGGCATCACGCTGGACGCGGGGACGGGCACCGTGACCGTGAAGGGCCGGCAGGTGGAGATCGAAGGCACGACCGGGGTGACGGTCAGCGCCCCTTCGGTGGAGGTCAGCGGCCAGACGAACGTCACCGTCGACGGCGGTGCGCTGGGTGTCTTCAAGGCCAAGATGATCCGGATCAACTGAGGCTCAAAGCCGTAACCGATGACCCGCCGGCCGTAACCGATGAACCGCTGACCCGAAGCCGTACCCGATGAAAGGAGCACCGCATGCCGCCCGCAGCCCGTTCCGGTGACCCCACCAACCACGGCGGTGTGATCGCCCTGCCCACCGGCCCCGCAGCCCAGGTGATGATGCGTGTGCTGATCGGCGGCCGCCCCGCCGCCGTGACCACCGGCCTGAACCCCACCGCCGGCCTGGGCAGCGTGCACACCTGTGTGGTGCCGCCGCACGCGGCCGCGACAGTGGGCAACGTGGTCATGTACAACCCGGCCGCGGCGACCAGGGGCCAGGTGCTCATCGGCGGATTGCCGGCCGCGCGGGCGCTGGACAAGACCACGTGTGGCGCGATGATCCTGACCGGCGCCCCGAACGTCATGATCGGGGGTGTGTTGTGAGCGAGCGGTTCATCGGGCGCGGCTGGGCGTTCCCGCTGCGGGTCGGGCCGACCGGCGGGATCGGCATGGTCGAACGGGAGCGGGAGATCGAGGAGGCGATCCGCCTGGTGCTCGGCACCGCGCCCGGCGAGCGCCCCATGCGCCCCGAGTTCGGCTGCGGCATCCACGACTACGTCTTCGCCCCCGGCGACGGCGCCACCGCCGGACAGGTCGCGCAGCAGGTGCGCGACTCCCTGGAGCGGTGGGAGCCGCGCATCGCGGTGGACGACGTGGTGGTCGCCTTCGACTCCGTCGACGCCGGCACCCTCTACATCGACGTGCACTACACGCTGCGTTCCACCAACGACCGGCGCAACCTGGTCTTTCCCTTCTATACGATCCCCTCCGACGAGGGGCTTGAGGAATTGGTCGCCGACTGATGGCCCTGCCCTCCCCCAACCTGGACGACCGGCGTTTCCAGCAACTCGTCGACGAGGCGAAGCGGTACGTGCAGCAGCGCGCGCCGGAGTGGACCGACCACAACGTCTCCGACCCGGGCGTCACCCTGATCGAGACGTTCGCCTACCTCGTGGACCAGCTGCTGTACCGGCTCAACCGGGTCCCGGACAAGAACTACACGGCGTTCCTCGACCTGTTGGGGATCGGCCTGTTCCCGCCGGCCGCGGCCGGGGCCGAAGTCGACTTCTGGCTGTCGGCGCCGCAGCCCGACACGGTGACGCTGCCGGCGGGCACCGAGGTGACCACCGCGCGCGCCGAGAACGGCGCGAGTGGCGAGGACGAGGCGGACGTGGTGTTCGCGACCACGGACGAACTGCGCATCGTGCCCAGCGAGTTGACACGCCTGGTGACCGCACCCCGGACCGGCGAGCACACCGACTGGACCAGCACGCTCGCCGAAGGCCACGACGTGCGCTGCTTCCAGGCCGCACCGGAGCCGGGCGACGCGCTGCTGTTCGGCCTGCCGACGGCGGTGCCGCGCTGCGTGGTCGCGGTGCACCTGGACAGCCGCGTGGAGGGCGTCGGCGTGGACCCGCGCCAGCCCCCGCTGGTGTGGGAGGCGTGGGAGGGCGGCGGCTGGCGGGTGTGCGAGACCGGCACGGACACTACCGGCGGGCTGAACCGGCCCGGCGAGGTCATCGTGTACGTACCGGCCGGGCATACGGCGTCGGTGATCGGCGGGACCCGGGCCGGCTGGCTGCGCTGCCGGGTCACCGAGGCGGAGCCGGGCCAGCCGTTCTACTCGGAGTCCCCGACGGTGCGCGAGGCGGAGGTGTTCACCGTGGGCGGCACCATGACCGCCGAGCACGCCGAGACCGTGACCGACGTGCCGCTCGGCGCCTCGGAGGGGGTCGCGGGGCAGACGTTCCGGCTCGGCCGCCCGCCGGTCCTCCTCGACGGCGAGCCCCCGGTGGTCGAGGTGTCGTCGGACGAGGGATGGCAGCGCTGGGAGGTGGTGGAGCACTTCGGCCGCTCCGGGCCCGCCGACCCGCATGTCCGCGTGGACGCCACCACCGGCGAGTTCACCTTCCCGCCGGTACTGCGCGAGCCGGACGGCACGCTGCGGCAGTGCGGCGCCGTGCCGCCCAAGGGCGCCCAGATACGGGTGACCCGCTACCGCACCGGCGGCGGCCCGGCGGGCAATGTCGCCCGCGGCGCGATCTCCGTACTGCGCAGCTCCGTTCCGTACGTGGCACGGGTCACGAACCGGGAGGCGGCGCGCGGCGGCGTCGCCGGAGAGACTGTCGAGAACGCCAAGCTCCGGGCGCCGGAAGTGCTGCGGATGCAGGAGCGCGCGGTGACCGCCGAGGACTACGAGATCATCAGCCGCCAGGCGGCGCCCTCGGTACGCCGGGTCCGCTGTCTGCCCGCCGCCGACGGTGCGGGCGCGGTGCGGGTCCTGGTGGTGCCGGACGCGGTGGCCGACGAGGGTGACGACCGCCTCCGCTTCGAGCAGCTGATCCCCTCCGACCAGGTGCTCGAGTCGATCACCACGAGCCTCGACGAACGACGCCTGATCGGCACCCGCCTGGTGGTGGAGCCGCCGGTCTACCAGGGCATCACCGTGGTGGCCCGGCTCGCGGCGGCGCCGGGCGACACCGATCGGGTGCGCGACGCCGCGATCGCCGCTCTGTACCGGCACCTCAACCCGCTGCACGGCGGCCCGGACGGCACCGGCTGGCCGTTCGGACGGCCGGTGCAGTACGGGGAGGTGTTCGGCGTGCTGCAACGCGCCACCGGCAACGCGCTGGTGGAGGAGATCCGGCTGTTCGCCGCCGACCCGATCACCGGCCGGCGAGGCGCGCCGGCGGACCGCATCGACGTGGCATCGGGCGCGCTGGTCTTCTCCTACCAGCACCAGGTGGTCGTCACGGCGATCGAGCCGGAGGTACGGGGATGAGTCGTGCCGCCGTACCCGGCTTGCCGAGCCGGTACCCGATCGGCGGGCAACTGCCCGCCCTGTACGCCGACGACGACTTCGCGCAGCGGTTCACCGCAGGCCTCGACACCGTCCTCGCCCCGGTGTTCGCGACCCTCGACAGCCTGCCCGCCTACCTCGACCCCCGGGTGGCACCGACCGACTTCCTGGCCTGGCTGGCGTCATGGGTGGGCGCCGCCGACGACCCGCAGTGGCCCCTCGAGCGGCGCCGCGAGGCCGTGGCCCGCGCGGTGGAGCTGCACCGGTGGCGCGGCACCAGGCGCGGCCTGGTCGAGGGCCTGCGGCTCGCGCTCGGGGTGCACGCCGAGGTGACCGGGGACGGCGGCGCGACCTGGTCGAGGACCCCGGGCGCCGACCTGCCGCCCCAGCCGCCCGCCGAGCCGCTGGTCCGGGTGTGGCCGGGCCGCGAGGCGCGGGTGGACGCGGCTCGGGTCCACGAGATCGTCCGGGCCATGTGCCCGGTACACACCGTCTGCCGGGTGGAGATCCTGCCCGGCCCGCCCGCCGACGAAGGGAGGTGACGTCATGCGCGCGTGTCCCGCGTGCGGGGCGTCCAACGGCTCCACGGACGACTTCTGCGGCAACTGCGGCGCGTACCTGGGCTGGTCGGACCCCACGCCGGCCCCGAACGCGCCCTCGGAGCCCACGTCTGAGCCGGACGCCACGCAGCCCCCGAGCCCGCCCGGGCCCGAGCCCACGGAGCCGCCGCTGCCGAGCACCCCACCGGACGCCACCCCGGCGCCCTCGTCGCCCCCGGCGGACGAGCCCACGCCGCCCCGCACCTCGTCGTTGCGTGACCGGCTGACCGGCCGTGGCCGCGGCGGGGCGAGGGAACCGAGCGCCCCACCCGCCGCGGGCTCACGCTCCGACGCCGAGCCCGGCCGGGACGAGGCCGTGAGCCCTCCGTCCAAGCCCGGACCCGACGACGGCCGCACCGAGGCACCCGCCCCGGTGCTCCGCTCGACCACCGGGGAGACCACTGGCGACGAAGGTCCCCCCACCACCGAACCCCCCGCACGTCCCGAGTCCGCATCCGCCGCATCCGCCGCATCCGCCGCATCCGGAACAGCGGCAAGGCCGTCGCAGCCCCCGGCCAAACAGTCGTCCGCCGGCACCCCACCCGCTCCGACGGCCCCGAACATGCCGGGCCCCAGGCCACCGACCACTCCCACCCCCGAGGCACCGCCCCCGGACCCCGTCCTGCCCGTACGCCCGGCGAAGCCGGTGGCGCAGCGTCCCGTCGTTCGTCCCGTGGAGGTGCCGGACGAAGCGGCGGGGGTGCCCTGTCCCTCCTGCGGCGCGCTCAACCAGCCCGACCGCCGGTTCTGCCGACGCTGCGCGACCCCGCTGAACCCCGCCCCGAAGCCCGACCCGCTGCCGTGGTGGCGGACCGTGTGGCCGTTCCGCCGCCGGGTGCGGGCGAGTTCGGGCCGGGCGGTGCGGCTCCTGGTGATCCTCGCCGTGGTGGTGGCTCTGTGCGCGGGCGCCATCCTGCTGCTGCCGGCCGGACGCGACCTGTACGAAGACACGCTGGACAAACTGGGCAAGCCCAAGGCCGTGACCCCGGTGGACATCGAGGCGAGCGCCGAGATCCCCCGGCACCCGGCGACGAACACCACGGACGAGGTGAGCAACAGCTACTGGGGCGCACCCGAGCCGGGCGCTTCGGTGACCTACACCTTCCGCAAGCCGTTCCGGCTGGTCGACATGCTCATCACCAACGGCCCGTCCAAGAATCCGGAGGCCTACACCCGCGAGGCACGCGCGCTCCAGATCGACCTCGAAGTGACGACGTCGGACGGCACGAGGCACGACGAGAGGCTCACGCTCAGCGACAAGCCGGGCTCGCAGCCGACCGTCACCGGGATCAGCGACGTGAAGACGGTACGCCTGGTCCTGCGCTCGCCGGTCGGCCTGACCCCGGGCCGTCATCTGGCCCTGGCGGAGGTGGAGTTCTTCCAGCGAGGCTGACCTGGGTGAGCTGACCTGGGTGAGTCGGGCGTACTCGCGGCCTCAGCGCCAGTCGGGTGCGCCTGAGACGGGCGGCAGGTGAGCTTCGATCTTCGCCCGTACCTCCCGCATCACCGAGACGATCCGGGCCTCGTGGGCCCGGGTCAGCCGGGCCACCGGCACCGAGCAGCTGATGGCGTCGGTGGCCGGTGCGTCGTAGCGCAGGGCGAAGCCGAAGCCGGCGATGCCGGTCACCGTCTCCTCGCGATCGATGGAGTAGCCGCGCTCGCGTACCTGGGCCAGGTCGGCGAGCAGGGCGGCGCGGTCGGTGTGCGTGTTCTCCGTGAGGGCGGGCAACGGCCCGTCAGGGACCGCCAGTTCGTCCTCGGCGCGCTCGGCGAGCAGCGCCTTGCCGAGGGCGCCGGCATGGGCGGGGACGCGGCGGCCGACCCGGCTGATGGTGCGCAGGTACTCGTGGGACTCGCGGGTGGCGAGGTAGACGACGTCCGGGCCGTCGAGCCGGGCCAGGTGGATCGTCTCGCCGAGGGCGTCCGAGGCCTCGTCGAGGTAGGGGCGGACCGTACGGATGCGCCGGTCGCCGTCGAGGTAGCTGGTGCCGGTGAGCAGCGCGCGGATCCCGATGCCGTAGAGCGAGCCGGTGGCGTCGGTGCGGACCCATCCGCAGTCGACGAGGGTCTGGAGCAGTTGGTACATGCTGCTGCGCGGCACACCCAGGTCCTCCGCGAGCTCGTCCAGACGCGAGGGCTGCTCGCCCCGCGCGGCGAGCAGTTCCAGCAGCGCGACGGTCCGGGCCGCCGACTTCACACCGCGGACACCTCTCCCCTCCGACATGGGCCCATCGTAATTCCGCGTCGATCCGTCTCCGCATGCCCATTGACCCATGCTGTTCACCCACCTAGCCTCCATCTGCATACGTGGACGGCATCTGCATACAGAGATGACCGCTTCCTGCGCATGAGTTCAGCACAGCAACAGTTCAAAGGGGAACTGCCATGCCTCTCCTCGTAGTCGGGATCAGTGTCCTGATTCTGCTTGTCCTCATGACCAGGCTGAGACTCAACGGTTTCGCGGCCCTCCTGCTCGTGGCGGTCGGCGTCGCACTGGTCCGGGGAATTCCGGTGGCGACCATCCCGGACGTCCTCTCCGAAGGCATCGGGGACCAGATCGGCGACACCATGCTCACCATCGGACTCGGCGCCATGGTCGGCCGCGTCATGGGGGACTCCGGCGCCGCACAGCGAATAGCGGGCAAGCTCCTCGACGCCTTCGGCCCGCGCTGGGTCCAGGTGGCCATGGTGGTCACGGCCATGCTGATCGGCGTGACCATGTTCTACGAGGTCGCGTTCATCATCATCGTGCCGATCGCGTTCACCCTCGTCAGGGTCACCGGAGTGAAACTGCTGTGGGTCGGCCTGCCGATGTCCATCGCCCTGTCCACCATGCACAGCTTCCTGCCGCCGCACCCCGGCCCCACCGCCGTCGCCGCCACCTTCCACGCCTCCGTCGGACTGACGCTCTTCTACGGCCTGTTCATCGCCGTCCCCGCCGGCGCGCTCATCGCCCTGACCTGGCCCCGCCTTCCGTTCATCAGGGCGATGAACCCCTCCATCCCCAAGGGCCTGGTCAGCGAGCGCGAGTTCACCGAAGAGGAAATGCCGTCCCTGGGCTGGTCGCTGTTCGTGGCGCTGTTCCCCGTGGCGCTGATCGTGGCCGCCGCCGTGACCGACATGGCCACCTCCACCGAGAGCCCGTTCCTGCACTTCGTGGCCTTCATCGGCTCGGCCCCGATCGCGCTGCTGCTGACCCTGTGCCTGGCGGTCTGGGCGTTCGGGCCGCGCATCGGCCGGAGCCTGGAGGAGGTCGGCGCGTCCTGCACCTCGGCGGCCCAGGCGATGGCGATGATCCTCCTGGTGATCGGCGCCGGCGGGGCCTTCAAGAACGTCCTGGTCGAAGGCGGGATCTCCGACTACATCAAGGACGCCACCGACGGCTGGTCCATCTCGCCGATCGTCCTGGCCTGGCTCGTCGCCGTCATCCTCCGCATCGCGCTCGGCTCGGCCACGGTCGCCGTCGTCACGGCCTCCGGCGTGGTGCTGCCGCTCCTGGCGGGCAGCGGGGTCCACCCGGAGATCATGGTGCTCGCCGTCGCCTGCGGCTCCATCGCCTGCTCCCACGTCAACGACCCCGGATTCTGGCTGTTCAAGGAGTACTTCAGCCTCTCCGTCATCGAAGCGATCAAGGTCCGTACGACCTATACGTCGGTGCTCGCCGTCCTGGGCCTGGGCGGCGTACTGGTGGCCGAATGGGCGCTGGACATCCTCAACCTGTAACCCGACTTATCCAATCTGCAAGGGACTTGGACAGCATGAGCAGTCAGCCGACCGTCACCGAGTTCACCGTCTATCCCGTCGCCGGCCGCGACTGCATGGAGCTGAACCTGTCCGGCGCCCACGGCCCCTACTTCACCCGCAACGTCGTCGTCCTCAAGGACTCCGAGGGCCGTACGGGACTGGGAGAGGTACCCGGCGGCGAGAAGATCACCCAGACCCTGCGCGACGCGGAATCCCTCGTCGTCGGCGCGAAGGTGGGTGACTACAAGCGCGTCCTGCGCGAGATCGGCGACCGGTTCGCCGACCGCGACGCCGGCGGACGCGGCGCCCAGACCTTCGACCTGCGCACCACCGTCCACACGGTCACCGCCGTGGAGTCGGCACTGCTCGACCTCCTCGGCCAGCACCTCGACGTACCCGTAGCCGCACTCCTGGGCGACGGCCAACAGCGCGACTCCGTACGGGTATTGGGCTACCTCTTCTACGTAGGCGACCCGGACCGGACCGACCTGGAGTACGTCCGCGAACCCGACTCCCCGGTGGAGTGGCACCGGATCCGGCACGAGGAGGCCCTCTCCCCGCAGTCGATCGTCCGCCAGGCAGAGGCGGCCTACGACCACTACGGCTTCCGGGACTTCAAGCTCAAGGGCGGCGTCCTGGCGGGCGCGGACGAGGTAGCGGCCGTACGCGCCCTCAAGGACCGCTTCCCCGAGGCCCGGATCACCCTCGACCCGAACGGCGCGTGGTCCCTGCGCGAGGCGATCGAGCTGTGCCGGCCCCTGCTTGGCACACTCGCCTACGCCGAGGACCCCTGCGGAGCCGAGGACGGCTACTCCGGACGCGAGATCCTCGCCGAGTTCCGCCGCGCCACCGGCCTGCCCACCGCGACCAACATGATCGCCACCGACTGGCGCCAGCTGACCCACGCCCTGGCCCTCCAGTCGGTCTCCATCCCCCTGGCCGACCCCCACTTCTGGACCATGCAGGGCTCGGTGCGCGTAGCACAGCTGTGCAACGCCATGGGCCTGACCTGGGGCTGCCACTCCAACAACCACTTCGACATCTCCCTGGCCATGGTGACCCACTGCGGCGCGGCGGCCCCGGGCGAGTACAACGCCCTGGACACCCACTGGATCTGGCAGGAGGGCCTGGAACGACTCACGACCGCCCCACCGCGGATCGCCGGTGGCGAGATCGCCGTCCCTGACTCCCCCGGACTGGGCGTTCACGTCGACATGGACCGACTTCTCGCGGCCCACGACCTCTACCGCGAGAAGGCGCTGGGGGCGAGGGACGACGCCGTCACCATGCAATACCTGATCCCTGGGTGGGAGTTCGATGGCAGGCGGCCGTGTCTGGTGCGGTAGGAGCGACGCGGACCTGCCAGTCATCACCTCAGCCGCCGTGCTGGTCGAGGCGATCCACCCGAAGATCAACGACGCCGCACCGAAGTGGACCCTGTCCCGCCTGAGAGTCGAGCCGGTGACCCAGGCCGTCGGGGCCAGGTCTGAGCCGAGGCGCCTGCCGGATCGCCTGCCGCTCGACTGCATCGAGTGCCTCGCGCCGGTGGCGGGACTTTTGAGGGCCCCGCCACCGGATCAGGGCCGGGCTACTCGATGTCTCCGTGGATTTCGAAGTCGTCGATCTCGCCGCTGACGTGGGGGTCGGGGAACTGGGACTTGCCGAGGTAGTTTCCGGTGGTGGTGCCCAGGTCGCGTGGCGCCACGGTCATGGCGGTGTTCTGGCCGATCTGGGTGCCGCCCGCGTAGAGGGTTCCGGTGGTGGTGCCGTTGCCGTTGTCCTTGAAGGTCAGCTTGAGCGTCACCCAGGTTCCGGTGGGCATGGTGTAGTCGGTGGTGATCTCGGATTCGTTGGCGCCGCCGGAGGTGGAGATTCCGACGCCGACGGTGCCATCGCCGGTCTTCGGGGCGAGGTAGAGGTACTTCTGGGTGTTGGAGCCGATGTCGAGCAGCGAAGTCCAGTCGGTGAGGCGGTTCATCTTGGCCCGCACGCTGATGGTGATGTCGGTGCCGCCCGCCAGGATGTCGTCGGGCAGCTGGGCGTAGGTGCTGTCGCTGCCGTCGAGCTTGAGCACGGTGTCGCTGCCGTCGGTGCCGGTGACGGCGTTGCCCTTGAGTGCGAGGGTGTTGTTGTTGCCGGACAGGTCGGCGACGGTCCCGTGGGATGAGGAGTCGAAGGAATACTTCACCCAGTTCGGCGGCATCGGCGGCAGCTCGTCGACGGTGACTCGGACGGTGTCGTGCCTGCTGAAGTCGCCGTCACTGACGGTCAGCCGGAACACGTAGGTGCCGGGCTTGTCCTCGGTGACGGTCGGGTTGAGGCCGGCGGCGTTGCTGAAGCTCACGGTCGAACCCGCGGGCTTGCTGTCGACGGACCAGGTGGTGGTGAGGGTGCCGTTGGGCGAGCCCAGGCCGTCGTCGGAGGCGGCTCCGCTGAGCTGGATGGTGTCCAGGCCCTGGCGGATACCGGTCTTGGCGCTGCCGGCGTCCACCGTCGGAGCGGTGTTGGCGTCCGGGGTGGTGGGCACCAGGTGCACCGTGTAGGAGGACCCGGCGGGGACGTCGTAGCTGACCGCGGTGGGCGCCTTCAGGTTCGACGCGTCGTCGGGCGCCGTGTAGACGTTCACCTTCCGCTGGGTCGTGCCGTTGACCTTGACGGCGTAGGTGCCCTCCGCCAGGCCGGTCACCTTCAGTGAGGCGCTGTGGGCCGCACCGCTCACGTTCTTGAAGGTGAGACCGACGCCGCGGTTGGCCGAGTCGACGGTGGCCGCCGTGTACTGATCATTGTCCAGGGAAACAGACAGCCGCTGGGTGACCAGGTTCAGCCGACGGCCCAGTCCGTCCTTGGGGACCACGCGGGTGGAGTGGGATCCGGAGGTGACCGTGGCGCCGTAGCCGACGGTGCCGAAGATCGGGTCGTCGGTGACGACGTCCGCGCTCAGGGTCTGGAGCGCTCCCCACAGGCCGAGGTCGGACTCACCGGTCATGCCGCGCCAGCCGTTGAGCAACGGCACGTCGGTGCCGCCGCCGAGGCCCAGGGTGCCGAGGTTGCCCTTCTCCGACTGATAGGTCCACGCGGAAGCGCCGATGTTGTCGGGATGGTTGCTGATCTGGCCGGAGTTGACGGTGGAGAAGGCGCCCACCTTGGCGGCGTAGTTGAGCCGTTCCAGTACGGCACGGTCGGCGGAGGAGACGGCGTTGGTCCCGCTCTCCAGCCCGGACGTGTGGTTGATGTAGTCGTCCATCGTGTAGCCGGCGAGGGCGATGGTGTACTGGAACTGCCACCAGTTCTCACCGGTGTTGGTGGTGGGGTTGGCGTACCAGTACCAGACCGGCATCTGGCCGCGTGTGGCCCGGGTCTTGCGGACGATGTCGCGCATCATCCGCAGCGCTTTGTCCTTGTCGCTGTTGACGTTCTGCTTGGCCAGGGTGTAGACGGCCTCTTCACCGGTGTTGTCGTAGCTGTACTCGGAGCCGTAGGGGTACTTCTTCGCCGAGAAGTTGGCGTATTTGGTCGCCATCTTCGCTTCGACGTCGTTCGCGTAGTCGTTCATGCCCTCCGCACGCAGCGCGGTGATCAGATCCGGGGTGGTCAGCTCGCCCATCAGGCCGGTGTCCCAGTTGTAGTAGACCGGACCGTCGTAGAGCTCCTTGAAGACCTGGTAGGCGGTGCTGAGGTACCACTTCGCGCTGTGCGCGTAGTTGATCAGATCGGGGTTCTGCTTCTCGATCTGGTACATCCCGAAGTAGGTGTTGTAGACGTGCGGATAGGCGTAACCGCGGTAGCTGGGCGAGGTGTTCTGGCTGCCGGGGTGGCCTTGATCCCAGAAGTCGTAGACGAGGTAGCTGGGGTCCTTCTGATTGGCGGTGTTGCCCATCAGGTGCTCCCAGACGGCCTTCTCGAGATAGTCGTCGAGGGCCTTGGCCTGGGTGGCGTCGGGGCGTGCGATCAGTTTCTCGGAGAGGAACTCCCCGTGGGTCAGGCCCCAGTCGTCGCCCAGGCCCCAGTAGCCGGCGTACTCGTCGCGGCGTCCGGCCGGCGGCTTGGAACGAGTGGGCACGGAGCCGTCCGCGGCGTTCATCATCCAGTCGTCGAACGTCTTGTAGCGGATGTCACCGGTGGTGATGCCGTCCGAAGTGTTCCACTGCGTCTTGTCGACCATGAACTTGGCGTGCGAGTCCAGCAGGTCGGAGACCTTGCCGATGACGTCGAACTGCAGGACGGACGTCCTGGCGCGTCCGCCGCTGTCGGTGTAGTTGACCGTCAGCTGGTTGTTGCCTATCTGGGTGGAGTCGAAGCGGACCTTGTAGATGCGGTACTGCCCGTTGGTCCGGGAGAAGGTGACGTCGGGATCGGTCGGGGAGCTGTTCCCCGAGTCGTTCTTGTTCTTCGCGACAACACTGTTGACGGTTCCTTTGACGCGCAGCGCGACCTGGGCGGTCTGGTCGTACGGGACGACCATGCCGGGCACCACGGTGGTGTCGAGAAGGCCCTGGTCGTAGAGGCTGTCCTTGACGTCCTGGTCGGAGTTCACCTTGCCGATGTGGAAGGTGTACGCCTTGCTGGCGCCCCGGGCCAGGGAGAGGCCGGTCGAGGGCAGGTACCCGCGGTTCGTCTTCTGGGCTGCCATGGAGTGGACGTAGTAGACGTTGAGGCCCTTGACGTTGGAGCCCTCGTTGTCCTGGTTCCAGGCCCAGGTGGTCTTGCCGACTTCCTCTGTGCGCCAGCGGTCCTGGTACTCGAAGCCGGAGCCCGTGGCGGTGTCCGGGGTGAACAGCAGGGACGGACCCTGGCCGCTGGGTCGCCCTATGGTGACGTAGGAGCCGTTCTTGCCGACGTAGGAGTGGCTGAGGACGCGGGTCTCGTAGATCTCGTCACCGCCCTTCCACAGCTCGTTGTCGGGCAGCGGGACGCCCCAGTCGCCGATCACCAGCCGCTGGCCCGAGGTGTTGGTGACCTTCTGCTTCCAGGTGAGGGAGCCGTCCGCCGCGAGGCTGTAGGTCTCGGTGAAGGTGAACTTCTTGATGGCGTTCGAGTCGGTCGAGGGCTTGTAGGTGACGGTGATGGTCTTCCCGTCGGCCGACTGGGTGACCGTGCGGGAGTCCGTGGAGGAGGTGGTCCACGCGGACTTCCACGGATTGCTGCCGACGCCCTGCTTGCTGACGGCTCCGGTGCCGGTGGCGTAGGAGAACATGACGTTCCCCAGCCACTGGCGGTACTTGGGGTTGGGCTCCTTGCCCTGGTCGGGAGCGACGTCGGGGTTCATGACGTACTCGGTGTCGAGGGTGTCCCCGGCGACCTTCAGGGACTGGATGCTGCCATCGGAGGCGAAGCCCACGTGCAGCTGACGCGAGGAGAGGGTGTAGGGGTAGGTGGTAGCGGCGTGTGCCTTGATCGGGGGAACGATGGTGAAGGACACCACCGCGAGTACCGCCGCCGGCGCGGCGATGGCCAACCGTGGTTTCGGCAGGGAAACCATGACGACCTCTCAAGTTGTGGGGGGTGGCCCGGCCGGCGTGGCCGGGGTGGCCACACTTTATGGACCCGACGGAACTGACCTTCACGCAGGGCGGGAAGTTGGCCGGGTGAGGCGTACTTCGTCGCCGTGCTGGTCGCGGGCCGCACAGGACCCACGTCGACCCGCGCGGACGGATACCGGCCTCACCGGTTTCGAAGCGACGCAGCACATTCGACGTGGCCGGCCAGCCCCGGCGGCTACCTCGTTCAGGCTCGCCTCGCATCGGCCGAAGGCGGGTGGAGGTGCCGCCCGCTACGGTGGGCGGAGGCGCTGGAGTTGCTTGCGCTGAAGGTGGCCGCCTCGGCCTGATCAGTACCCGAGGAACGCATCGGCTGGACTGCTACGCCCCCGGCGCCCGGTACTGGATTCGTTCGGCTTTGCGCAGGGCGTCCATGGTGTCGTCGACGGTCAGGAGAACCGTCGTCTCGAACGAGCTGAGCGCGCCGCCGCCACTGATCGCCAGCGCGACCGAGGCCATGGACACGTTGTCGGGGGCCTCCCACAGGTTGTAGCCGTCGTGGGTGCCGAAGGCGTACCAGAAGCCGTGGAGCTTCCCGCCGGCGGACTCGATGTATGCCTGAGCGGCCTTCGCGCGGTCCTCGGGGTGGACGATCAGCCTCGCCCAAGTCTCCGGTGTGTAGCTGAACCTCGATAGATAGAGCGGCATCATGTCTCCCTTTCGTTCCACCAAGGGATGCCCCGGTGGGGCGGGGGACGCGCCGGATGCGGCCCGCGTGTCCCCCGACAAGCTCAACGGCCGGTTGAGAGCATCCAGATCGCTGCGGCCGTGAACGCGATGCCGACCAGGAGAGGAATCCCGATGCTCTCGAGCCGTTTCTGGGCGTGGTCGATGCGTGCGGTCTTCGGGGCGCCGAGGAGGTAGACCACTGGGGCTTGACCGCCCACGGGCAGGCCCTTGACCCCGGATACCCTGGCCTCGAACTCGTGCCGGGTGCCCTGTGCGTCAACGAAGTCGACCACCGCGAAGTAGGTGGTCCCCTTCTGGATGCGCTTCTCGCGGTGGCGGACCACCCGGCCCTCGGTGCGGGTTCCTTCGCGTCGCAGGCGGCGATGGAGCGTGGCCTCGTAGATGCCGAACCCGATGACGATGAGACCTATCAGCAGAAGCAGCACCCGCAACCACACGGCCGCCTCCCCTCCTCCGCACTGCACGGCTCGTTATGAAACGCCTGTTGCAGGAATGGACGATGCGCCGAGTTGACGCGGTTCCTGGCAGTCGCAGCCCGAACTCGAGCAGGCCCTCGCCTCACCTTCGCCAGAACAGGTGGTGTGTCACGCCGCTCGGGCTGGGCACGACCTCCAGGTGGAACCGGTCGAGCAGCTCGTCGGGGGACTCCCAGAGTCGTAGTCCGGACCCGAGCTTCACCGGCGAGACCGCCACATGCATGGTGTCGACAAGGTCGGCATCGAGGAACTGCCGGATGGTGGTGACCCCGCCGCCGAGCCGGACGTCCTTGCCCTGCGCCGCTTCCCGCGCCCGGTCGAGGACCGTGGCCGGGTCGCCGTCGACGAAGTGGAACGTCGTGTCGGAGAGCGTGAACGACGGACGCTTGTGGTGGGTCATGACGAACACCGGCGTGTGGAACGGGGGCTCCTCCCCCCACCAGCCGCGCCACTCATGGTCCTGCCAGGGCCCGCGCTGGGGCCCGAACTTGTTGCGGCCCATGATCTCGGCACCGATGTTGCGTGCGAAGTCTCGCGTGAAGTAGTCGTCGAGGCCCCGGCTTCCTCCGGGATCGGTGCGCATGGGCCAGCTTGCCGTGGCTCCGGCCCAGGCGAACAGCCTCTCGGCATGGTCGAGGCCGAACGGTCTCTCGAGACTCTGGTGCTCACCGGCACCGATGCCGTCACTCGAGACGTTGAAGTTCATGACTCTCAGCAGTTGATCCACGTGTTTCCTCGTCAGGTCCTGTCGCGTCATCGTGCGGCGAGGCGCCGCACATCATGACGTCGAACGGGACGTGGCGGGATCGACAACGGCTCGCAACTTTTTTTGACCCTCTCGCTCGGAGAGGATCACCCACGTCACGGCGCCGGGACGTCCGTGTCCGTCGGTTCCTCGTCAGTGGGGTCATGCAGTGGAGCGCGCTTCGAGCGATGGCGGGGCGTCGTGCGGCGGGGGGCCCGGGTCAGGGTGATCTGGCGGACGGCTTGCTGGAAGCAGGCGAGGGCGGCGAGTCCGGGCAGGGCGGCTGATGTGGTGTCGAGGAAGGTTTTGGGGGCCTGTTCGACGCACAAGAGGATCGCAATGGCTGAGAAGACGAGAATCATGCACCAGGAGTGCACAGTGCGGCGCTGATGCAGAGCGGCACGGAGGATGGAGAGTGACGCGACCAGCCAGGGTCCGTACACCAGCAGGGGCCACCAGGCCGCGATGCCGCTGTGCACGCGGGACACGGCCATGACGCGCAGAGGGTCGTAGGCGGCCATCGCGCCGAAGAAACTCACCGCGGAGGCGACGAGTGCCGCCAGCGTGGCGATGAGATAGCTGGTGGCTTGGAGCGCGCTCGGGCGCTTGCGCTCACGAACCTTGCGGTGACCTTGGCGAAGTCTTTTCAAGGGCGGCAGTTCCGCCGTGATTTCCTGGATTTTCCATAGGGGCGTGCCCACGGTCGGAGTGATGACCGAGGTCTCGGTGACCGATGTGTCGTCGCGGGCCGCGGGGACTCTTGGGAGCTGCCCCGCCATGGAGTCCTGGAGCTGCTCCGCCATGGAGTCCTGAAGCACCCAGGCCAGTTCTTCCGCCGGATCCCAGCTCGCGTCCGGTGGCACCAGGGGTGCCGAGAGAACCTCGGCCGTGGCCCGGTGCCGACCCGTGCCTGAATGATCGATTTCTTCGTCGTGCATGACGCAGCCTGATTATTCCGCGCCCGGGAAGGCGTACAGGCCTTCGGATTTGGCCCAGCGCCGGGTGAGATCATCTTCCAGTGCGCTCATTACGTCCAGGAATTCCCGCAGAAGAGGCTCAGTGACCGCAAGCGCCACCGGAAACCCACCTCGCGTCAGCGTGCCGTTCGTGGCGGCTGATGAGTGCATGGGGGCGGGGATGTAGGTGTAGGGCCCCAGCGTCAGGGGACGGCGCCCTTTCATGGTTGCCTCATTCATATCCCGACTAACGGCGTTTCACTTCAACAGATGCGCGGCGAACGAGTGAAGGGAAGCCTGGATAAGTATTTCATCTAGGGGCCATTCAGGCTCCATATATCCCTGTACGAAACTGTACGAAAAGCATGATGTGATTCCTGAAAGGGAGTGAATATTTCTTATGACAGCCGCCCTCAGACCCGCTCTCAGACGCGGCTCAGACCCGCCCGCGCGACTCCGCGGCCCGCCGCGCCAGCGAGTCGAAGATCACCGCGAGGAGCAGCACTCCGGCAGTGATCATGAACTGGACCGCGGGCTCGACTCCCAGCAGCGCCATGCCCGAGGCGATCGACTGGATGATGAGCACCCCCAGCAGCGCGGACCAGGCCGAGCCGCGTCCGCCGAACAGGCTGGTGCCGCCGATGACGGCAGCGGCGATGGCGTTGATCAGGAGCATGCCGGAGCCCGGGACCGTGGTCGCCGAGGTGAGCCGCGAGGCGACGAACAGGCCGCCGACCGCGGCCAGGCCCCCCGACACCAGGAACACCCAGATCCGCACGCGCGCCACATCGACACCGGCCCGCCGGGCCGCCTCCACCCCGCCGCCCAGTGCGAGAATCTGCCGGCCGTAGGGCGTGCGGCGCAGGAAGAGGTCCGAGGCGACGATGACTCCGAGGAAGATCAGGAGCGCCAGCGGGGGGCCCTCGAACCGGCGCAGCACGTAGACGGCGGTGAACGCGACCGCCGCGAGGAGGGCCGTACGCGCCCAGATCTCGCCCACCGGCCGGTACGGCATCCCGGCGGCGCCGCGGCGCCTGCGGTCCTGGTAGGAGGCGAGGAGGTACGCGGCCGTGCCGAGCGCCGCCAGGCCATAGGTGGCGACGGCGGCGCTGAAGTAGCGGTTGGTCAGCGTGGCGACCAGCCCGTCCCCGCTGAAATTGATGGAGCTCTCCGGCCCCAGCAGGTAGAGCATCAGACCGTTCCAGCCCAGCAGGCCCGCGAGGGTGACGACGAACGCGGGTACGCCGATCCGGGCGAAGATGAATCCGTGGCCGGCCCCGGCCGCCGCACCGCAGATCACCGCGATGATCACGGCGGGCCATTCCGGCATGCCGAGGTTCACGTTCAGCGCCGCGAACAGGGCGCCCGCCAGGCCCGCGAGCGAGCCCACCGACAGGTCGATCTCGCCGATCAGCAGCACGAAGACGATGCCGACGGCGATCATGCCGGTCCCGACGATGTCCACGCTGAGGACGGACAGGTTGCGCGGCGAGAGGAAGTTGTCGTTGAGGCTCTGGAAGACCACCCAGGTCACGGCGAGAGCGAGGAGTGCGGGGACCGGGCCGAGTTCACCTTCGTGGAGTCTGCGGCGCACCGTACCGGCGCGCGCCCGGGTCCCGCTCCACCTCACGGCCATGCCTCCTCCGGGTGGGTCGGGCGGTGGCCCGGGGCATTGTCCGCCGCTCCGGTGATGGAGGAGATGATCCGTTCCTGGGAGGTGGTGTTCACGTCGAAGAAGCCGTTGTTGCGGCCGAGGCGCAGGACGGCGATCCGGTCGGCGACGGCCTTGATGTCACCCATGTTGTGGCTGATGAGGAGCACCCCGGCGCCCCCGTCGCGCAGTTGTTCGATGAGGTCGAGGAGCTGACTGGTCTGCTCGATGCCCAGGGAGGCGGTGGGCTCGTCGAGCAGGAGCAGCCTGGGCGCGCTGAGCAGCGAGCGGGTGATCGCGACGACCTGCCGCTGGCCGCCGGACAGGGTGGCGAGCGGCACCCGTACGTCGGGGATGCGGATGGAGAGGGTGTGCAGCAGCTCGCGGGTGCGGCGCTCCATCTCCACCTCGTCGAGGATGCCGAACCGGTGGATCTCCCGGCCGAGGAAGAGATTGCCGACCACATCGAGGTTGCCGCACATCGCGAGGTCCTGGTAGACGGTCGCGATGCCCAGGACCTGGGCGTCCTGGGGACGCTTGATCTGGACGGCACTGCCCCGCCACTCGATGAGGCCCCGGTCGGCGGGAGCGACCCCCGAGATCACCTTGACCAGGGTGGACTTGCCGGCGGCGTTGTCGCCCACCAGGGCGACCACCTCCCCGGCCCTGATCTCCAGCTCGACGTCCACCAGCGCCTGGACGGCGGCGAACCGCTTGGAGACGCCGCGCAACGCCAGCAGGGGCTGAACCGGCACGGGCCACCTCCTTCCACCTTCGAGGACAGCTCTTCGGAACGCTCATCGGAAAGCTCATGGGGTGAGCCCGGCCTTGTCGCAGGCGGACCGGAGCTTCGGAGTGCAGATCTGGTCGATTGTGTACATACCATCCTTTACCAGAGTGTCCTTGATGTTGCCGACCGTCACCGAGACCGACTCGAGCAGGACCGCCGGGATGTCCTTGGTGGTGGGGCTGTCGACGGTGCCGGTGGCGATGGACGCGACCGTCTCGCCGCGCCCCAGGGCTACGGCCATCTCGGCGGCGGCATCGGCCGCGGGCTTGAACGGCTTGTAGACGGTCATGTACTGGTCGCCCCTGACGATGCGCTGTACGGCCAGGAGGTCGGCGTCCTGGCCGGTGACCGGGGGCAGCGGCCTGACCTGCGTGGCGTTGTAGGCGGAGACCACGGCGCCGGCGAGGCTGTCGTTGGCGGCCAGTACGCCGTCGATGTTGCCCGCGCCCAGGGCGGCGATGGCGCCGGTCATGTTGACGTAGGCGTTCTCCGGCCGCCATCCGACGGTGTCGTACGACTTGCCGATCTTGACCTTGTCCTTGAGGACGGAGAGCGCTCCCCGCTTGAACCAGCCGGCGTTGGGGTCGGCCGTGGCCCCGTTCATCATGACGATCTGGCTGCCCTGCGCCTTCGCGCCCAGGGCCTTCAGGAGCGCCTCGCCCTGAAGCCTGCCGACTTTGGCGCCGTCGAAGGTGACGTAACCGGAGATCGGGCCCTGCGCGAGCCGGTCGTAGGCGACGACCGGGATGCCGGCTCGGTTCGCGGCCTCGACCGACGGGCGCAGCAACTCGGGGTCGATGGCGGCGACGATCAGGACATCCACCCCCCTGGTGATCATGGCCTCGAGCTGCTGCCGCTGGACCGCTGGGTCAGACGTGGCGGCGACGACCGGCGCCGGGCAGTGCGGGCACAGCTGCTTCAGTTTCTGCTCGATCAGGGGCCCGTCGAACTGCCCGAAACGAGAGGTTCCGCCACCCGGGAGCAGCACGCCGGCGGTGAGGCTGTCGTCGCCGTCCCCTCCACCCCCGTCGCCCCCGCCGCAGGCCCCGGTCAGGACCAGGCCCGCGGCGACCGAGATCGCCACGGACGCATGGGTGAGGGACCTGCGCTTCACGGCCGGAAGCCTGACACCGAGACGCATCGTTGGTTCCTTTGGGCTTTGTCCGTTTTTACTCCGTAATGGGAGCCTAATGCCAAGCCCGTCAAGCGTCTGTGTGGCCCCGCTCAGGCAAGGACACCCCGGCGGCCGTTGACCGGGGTCACAGGTGCCGTACCAGGTCGGCCATGTCCAGCGGCGGCAGGCCTCAGCGGGCGACGGTCGCCTCGGTGTGACCGGCGCGTTCGGCCGCCGACGCTCCGGTACCGGTTGCGGCCGCCAGGTCCACCGGTTCCTCACCGATAGCGGGTGATCGTCGCTCGCCATGTCACCCAAGTGCTCGGCCGTCGGCCCCCGCGGGTGTCTTGCCGTGCTGGTCGACGACCGTGCGCTCCATGATGGCGCTGGTTCCGAGCAGTGTGTCGGAGCTGATTCCCTTGACCTCGTCCTTGGTGACGTACGAGCGTGAGCCGAGGAAGGCGAGGGTGTTCTTGTCGAAGATCCATTCGTCGCGGGTCGCGGAGGAGGCGTCTTCGCGGGTGATGGCGATGCCGTGACGGCCGGCGGCGTCGACGGCGTCGGGGATCTCCTGCACCCCGGGGATCTTCGCGGCTGCCTTGTAGAACGCGGAGGCGTTCGCCGGCGGCATGATCGTTTCGCTGATCAAGCTGCCGATCTGGGAGAAGACGGCCTGCTCCTTCGACTTGCCTTCGTCCACCCTGGTCTGGGCGTAGAGCAACTCGAGCAGCGCGTCCGGGTCGGTGGGCAGGGAAGCCAGCCACTTGTACGTGGGGTGATCGATGCCCGCCCGGACGGGAGCGGATGACTCGATGGGGATCAGCTGACCGGGCATCACGGCGCCCTTGCCGGAATCGCGGATCCACCCCGTCTTGGTCAGGGGCCCGGGGTCCTGCGACATCCAGACCTCCCGCTTGTGCAGGGCACCGAGCCGCACGGGACCGTCGAAGGTGCCCTCGTTGGAGCGGATCAGGCTCTCGACGTACACGAACTGCCCGTCCTTCACCGGCGTCGCGTCGGTGGCCCTGGCCGCTACGGCGATCCGGTCGAGAACGGCGGAGGCACTGTGGGCGGCTCGGGTCGCCGGGGCGGAGCTGTCGTCACCGCCCCAGAGCGTGACGATCAGCGCTCCGGCCAGTGCCATCGACGCGAGGGGCAACAGCACGGCGCCACGCGCCAGTCGACGGCGTGGTGCCGGGCGCGCCTGGGTGGAAGGGGTGCCGTCGTGGTCGATGTGCTGCATCAGAACGTCCTTGTAGTGGAGGTGTCTGCTCGGCGGGAGGTCCCATTCGGCCGGAGCCGACAGCAACTCCTCGGCCTCACTCCCGGCGGAAGCGGCGCGCGACGGATCGCTGGTGTTCATCCTGTTTCCTCCTGCACAAACATGGCCGCGAGCGCGGCCTCACTCTCCTTCTCTCCGCGAGGGCCCCGCGGTTCCGCCTTCGCGCCCTCGAGTTGCCCGGAGCTGATCCGGGCGAGCCGCGCCCGGGCGCGCGAGAGCCGCGAGCGCACGGTGCCGACCGGGATGCCGAGCGCCTCGGCGGCCTGCTGGTAGTCCAGACCGGCCGACACGCACAGGGCGAACACCTCCCGGTCCTGGCGGCGCAACCGGCCCAGCGCCTCGTGCACCACCGCGAGCCGGCGGGCGTCGTCGATCCGCCCGGCCGTCTCCTCCGCGAAGTCCTCGACGGGACGGGGCTGAGGGCTGCGCGCCAGGAAGGCGAGCCGCCGGCGCAGCCCACGGTTGGCGTTGTACGCCTTGTGCGTGGCGATGCCGAGCAGCCAGGGCCTGAGCGAACCGCCCTCCGGCTCCACCGTCGCCCGGGTACGCCAGGCGGCGAGGAAGGTCTCGGACATGGCCTCCTCGGCCTCCGACCAGTTGCCGGTCAGGCGCAGGGCATGGTTGTAGACCGCCCGCGCGTGCTCGTCGTACAGGTCGGCGAATGCGGCCCGGTCACCTGCCCGTATGCGCGCACGCGGCGACTGCGATGGTTCCGATGGTTCTGTTTGCCTCACACTCGGTACTCTCCGCGGGTCCGGCGGAGTTCCTGTGGCCTCTGCCACACCGTCAGCCGTCAGCCGTCAGCCGTCAGCTGCCCGTTGCTCGCCGGACGCTCAGCCGGGAATCTCGGGGGCGTACTCGTCCCGCCCCCACTCGGAGCCGCCGAGCGGGTAGTTGTACGCCGGCCGTCCCACGTTCCCGCTCGTCTTGAAGGGCTGGCCGTTGTCGTCGACGCGTACGGTGCCCTGCTGGTCGCCGCTGGACCAGTCCAGCTCCAGATACCAACTCACGTTGTGCGCCCGCGCGTCGGCGAAGACGTAGAAGACCTCGGGATCGGACTCGCTCACCTTGTACGGGAAGTCGCGCTGACCGGCCTTGGGGGAAATCGCGGGCCGCCCGGCATCGAGGTTCACGTCGAACGCCTTCGTCTCCACGCCGCCGCCGCACCCGACGCCCATCGCGAAGTCGTTCCAGGCGAGCGGCGCGCTCTTCTCCACCACCCGCACATGCAGTTCCTTCAGGACGACGGTGGCCGGCCCGGTGCCCTGCACGGTCAGCGTGAGCATCTGCTGCCCGCCGGCGACCGCGCCGAGCGCGGTGACCCACCCGCGCGCGTCCGGCTCACCCGGCGGCGGAGGCACCTGCTCGGGCTCCTCGTCGACCAGGTAGTGCTGGCTGCACGGGTTCTCCCACTTGTACGGATCGACGGCGACGGTGGGCGCGGTGGCCCCGTCCTCGGAACCGCCGCCCTGGGCGGCCCCGGCCCCGGCTCCGTCCCCGGCCCCACCGCTTCGGGAGGCGGAGGCCGAGGGCGTGGTACTGCCGCTGCGCGAGGCGGACGGAGAGGCCGATCTGCCCTTCCCGTCGGGCGACTTGGAGGCGCGAGGACTTTCCTCGACGGTCTGGGAGGCGGCGCCCACGGACTGCTTCCCGCCCTGGTCGTCCTCGCCCTCGCCGGGCACAAGGTTCACCACGAGCGCGGCCGACACGAGGGCGGCGGCGACGGCGGCCCCGGCGAGGACGACGGTCCGCCGCCTCCGCCGCACCACGGGAGCCTGAGCCGGTGGCCGCCGCTCGACCTCGGTAACGTCCTCGGCCGCCTCCGCCCTGGTCGCCGCCTCCGCCCCGGTTCCGGTCTCGGCCCTGGTCGCGGTCTCGGCCCTGGTTCCGGTCTCGGCTCCGGTTCCGGTCTCGGCCCCGGCCCCGGTCTCCGCCCCGGTTCCGGTCTCGGCCCTGGTCGTGGTCTCGGCCCCGGTTCCGGTCTCGGCCCCGGTCTCCGCCCCGGTCGCGGTCTCCGCCGCTGTGCGCGGCGCCCGCGGTTCGTCCTCCGCGGAGGCGTCGCCCGCCCGTTGCCCCCGCCGGGCATCCGCGAGGATCCACCGCCGATGCAGCTCCACCAGTTCCTCGGGCGTCGCCTTGCACATCCGCGCGAACCGCTCCACGGGTGCGTAGTCCGTCGGTACGGCGTCCCCGTTGACGTACCGGTGCAGCGTGGACGCACTCGTGTGCAGCCGCTTCCCGAGCACCCCGTAACTGAGCCCGGACCGCTCCTTCAACCGGCCCAGCAGCTCCGAGAACTCGTCCCCCGCCACCGTTCCTCCCTCTCCCGACGTCCCGGACACCCATTCCAGGGGGAGGTCATTTCCCCAGGTCAGAGGCGTTGTAAGCATTCCAGCGTCCCGGATGTCCCGGCAGTCGTGGCGGCCGGGACGGATCGCCCCACAAGCTTTGGCCATCCAAGCACGCCGCTCCCGGCACCCGGTCGAGCGGCCCCTGCAACTCCCGTACCGCATCAGGGGGAATCACATGTCCACACGCACCCACCGCACCCGCAGCACCCACCGCACCCGCATCCTCATCGCCGCCGCGATCACGGCCGCCACGATGGCGTTGACCGCGTGCAACAACGGAGAGGGTGTCCAGGACGAGGGCGCATCGGCGGGCTCCGCCTCCACGTCGGCGTCCGCGTCCTCCAACACGCCTTCGCCCAAGGCGAGCGAGGGAACGTCCACCGGGGCGGGGCAGACCGACCCGAAGGGCTCGGCGGGCTCCGAAGGCTCGGCAGGCGGCGCGGCCGGCTCGAACGGCACGACGGGTTCCAAGGGTTCGTCCGGTTCATCGGGCTCGTCGGGTACGTCGGGTTCCAACGGTTCGTCGGGTTCCGCCGGCTCCGACGACTCGACGTCCGCCTCCACCCCCTGCACCAGCGCCTCCACCCGGATGGCCGCCACGGAGGTCTCCCGCCCCCTGAACCACCTTCTCCTCACCGTCACCAACACCGGCTCGAAGAACTGTGACCTCACCGGCTTCGACCGCACCGGCTACCCGGCCCTCCGATTCGAGAACGCCCAGTCCGTTCCGCCCGCCATCGAGGGCTCCAAGCAGCAGGCCGTGGTCACGCTGGCCCCTGGCGAGTCGGGCTATGCGGGCGTCCTTCTCTCGGCCGCCGACGGCAGCGGCTCCGGCGGCTACACGGCCAAGTCCCTCGCGGTCCTCCTCGACGAGAGCGGGAGCGCCGCCCGCCCGTCACTCCCCGCGAAGGGCGTGTACATCGACAGCGCGCTCAGCGTCACGTACTGGCAGCCGACCATGGCCGACGCCCTGGCCTGGTGACTGATCACAGCGGACAACGAAAGGCCCAGGTCGATGACCTGGGCCTTGGCCATCGTCTCCCCGCCCTGGAGCGGGCGACGCGCACCGAACTCGCGCTCCGTGGCCGCAGACCAGGGCGCCGACGGTGTTCCTCACCGCATCATGGACTCATGGGAACGGGGACTGACCGCGGTCGGGACGGCGCCGGGAGCGGTGAAGAGGGCACGGGCATCGCCGTCGGAGCGGACCTGCTCGACTTCCGTTCCGGGAAGTTCCACGGCGACGTGGTGGCCAAAAAGGTGGAACACCACTACCACCACATCCCGGGCACCCTCGCGTTGCAGGCGCTCCCCAGCCCCGCACGGGGATTCGTCGGACGCGATCGTGAACTGCGGACACTGCTGAACGCCCTGGACCCCGCCGAACCGGACCGTGGCGCCGTCCTCGTGTCCTCGGTCACCGGGCTCGGCGGCGTCGGCAAGACCGCGCTCGCCCTGCAAGCCGCGCATACGGCGCAACGCCGCGGGTTCTTCCCCGCCGGAGCGGTCTTCCTCGACCTGCACGGCTATGACGACGTCCCCGTGGCCCCGGAGCAGGCGCTGGAACAGCTCCTGCTGGCACTTGGTGTCCCTCGGGACCACATGCCGACGAGCGCGGACGCACGTGCCGGGCTGTACCGCTCGGTACTGGCCGAGGTGGCCGAGAAACAGGGTGCGCTCCTGGTGGTCGTGGACAACGCCTCCCATTCCTCGCAGGTGAGACCGCTCCTGCCGGGCCACCCGCGCCACCGTGTCCTGGTCACCTCCCGCGACGTCCTGGCGCAACTCGGCGCGCAGTTGCTGCGTCTGGGGGTGCTCTCCCCCGAGCATTCCGTGGAGGCGCTGAAGACGGCGCTCGCGGCGGCGGACCCGACCGACGCGCGCATCGCACGCAACCTTGACCAGGCGCGGCGGCTGAGCGGCTTGTGCGGGTACCTTCCGCTCGCCCTGCACATCGCCGCCGCGCTTCTCGTCAACGATCCCGGCAAGCCGGTCAAGGAGCTCGCGGACGAACTCGCCGACACGGCAACCCGCATCGACTACCTGGACGACGGTGAGCGAGCGATGAGGGCCGCCTTCGACATGTCGTATCGACGGCTGGGCGACGGCTCGGCGCGGTTGTTCCGCCTGATCGCCCTCGCGCCCGGACCCGAGGCAGGGCCGGAAGCACTCGCCGCCCTCGGCGGGGTGCCGCCGGATCCGCGGACGCTCGACGTCCTCGTCCGGGCCCACCTGATCGAGACCGGCAGCAGCCGCGGTCGCTGGCGGATGCACGACCTGGTGCGTGCCTACGGCGTGTTCAGGACCCGGGAGGACGCCGCTTCGTCAGCGGAAGGGCACGCGGCGCGAGCCCGGTTGCTCAGCCGGTATCAGCAGCGCGTCGCCGACAGCCACCCGTACCTCCAGACGCTCCCCGAGCAGCCCCGAAGCGGTGGATTCACCGACCGGGAGGAGGCCCTGCGGTGGCTGGACACGGAACGTGAGGGGCTGGTCGCGGCCTCCCAGTGGGCCGTCGATCCGCAGCATGCCGAGACCGGAGTGCGCTTCGCGCTCGGCCTGAGCCACTATCTGGCCTGGAGGCGCCACTTCGACGACGCCGCCGAGGTGTACCACCACGCGGCCAAGGGTGCCCGCCTGATCGGTGACCGGCGTTTCGAGGGAATGGCGTACGACAATCTCGGCATGGCTCTTCGCTATCTGCGGCGGGGAGACGAGGCGATCGCCGCGCACCGGCACGCCCTGGACCTCTTCCGCGCGATCGGCGCGGTACGGGAGGAGGGCACCGCGCGGTACAACCTGGGAAACGCCCTGCTGGAGGCCCGCCGCTTCGACGAGGCCCTGGACGCGTTCCAGGAAGCGGACGTACTGCTGCGCGCGTCGGGGGCCGTTCGCACCGCGGCCATGACTCAGAACGGACTGGGCGTCCTGCGGTTCAGGATGGGGCACTTCGACGAGGCCCTGACGCATCTCGACGCGGCCCGGGCCGCGTACCGCTCGCTCGGGGACACCATCATGGAGGCCATCTCCACCAACAACCGGGCCCGCGTCCTGCGAAGTCTGGGACAGCTCGACGCCTCACTCCGCGAACACACCCGATGCGTGGCCTTCTTCCAGTCGCTGGGCCAGATCGAGCGTGCGGCGAGCGCGGGCAATGACCTCGCCCTCACTCTCCATGCGATGGGCAGGGCCGCGGAAGCGATCGAGCAGCACACCGAGGCCGTGGACTCCCTCAGACAACAGCGGGAGCAGTACCGCGAGGCCATGGTCCTCAACGATCTGGGAAACACCCTGCGGTCGGCAGGGCGTCACCGGGACGCCGTCGACTGCCACGAACGGGCCTTGTCCTTGTTGCGTGACGTCTTCTTCGACACCTATGGACAAGCCCGCTCGCTCGACCTCTACGCCGCCGCGGTACTCGCCACAGGCGACACCGAAGAGGCGGCGCGGGCCTGGAGGGAGTCGGTCGCGCTGTACCGGCGGGCCGGCGCCGATGACGACGCCCGGGCGGTGACGCGACGGAGCACGGCCCTGGGCGTGCGGACAGAGGTCATCGGCTCGGAGGCGGGCGATGCCTGAGCTGGCCCGGACCGCCTCGGTCGTCTTCCTTCAGCCCATCACCCTGTGCAATCTGGCCTGCTCGTACTGCTATCTCCCGGATCGTTCCGTTCGTCGGCGCATGTCCGTGCAGGTGGCCGACGCCGTGGCGAGCGCGGTGACCGCTTGGTCGGCCCTGCATCCGGTGCGCGTCGTCTGGCACGGTGGGGAGCCGCTCGCCCTCGGCGTGCCACGCTTCACGGAACTGATCGGGCGGTTTCGCGACGACCATGGCCGCGTCACGCACGCCGTACAGACCAATGCCACGCTCATCGACGACGCCTGGTGCGAGGTGTTCACCCGCCATCGGATCAGCGTGACGGTCAGCCTGGACGGCCCAAGGCCGGCCAACCATGCCCGCACCACCCGCACCGGACGGGAGAGCTTCGACCTCGCGCTTCGCGGTATCGCCGCACTGCGCCGCCACGGCATTCCCTTCGGGGCGATCGCGGTGGTCGAGGAGCCCGATGCCCGCATCGCGGCAGAGCTGTACGACTGGTTCGCGGCGCTCGGGTGCCACTCCCTCGGCATCAACATCGTGGAACGCAAGGGCGTCCACGCCGAAAGCCAGGTGGACGACGGGCGGGTCACGGCATTCTGGTCCGCTCTTGCCACACGCTGGCGAACCGACCGGCGCCTGCGGATACGGGAGCTCGATCACGCGCTCCGCTATGTCTCGGCGACGCTGACCGAAACAGCCTCGCGACGAACACTGGCCCACCACGACCCCATGCCCATGATCGGCTGGGATGGGGAAGTCACGGTGCTGGGTCCGGATCTGGCCGGATTCTCCTCCCCGCGCCATGGCCCGTTCACCGTGGGCAATGTGAGGGACGCCGACCTCACCGACCTGGTACGGCGGGCGCCGCGAGCCGCCTGGGTGGCCGAGGCCCTGGAGGGCCTCGCCGCGTGCCGGGCCACGTGCGACCACTTCAGCTACTGCCTCGGCGGCCAGCCCGCGAACAAGTATTTCGAGACCGGACGATTCGACGTCACCGAGACCGCGTACTGCCGCAACAGCAAGAAACGACTCATGGAAGGACTGCTTCGCAGTGTCGGACACACCTGAAAACAGCGACAACCTGTCACAACGCGTCGAGGCGCACCGAGCCGCCCTGGCGTCATTGCTGGATCAATCCGGCGTCGACGTGTCTCCCTCCGCGCCCGCGGGTGTGGCGCCGCGAGCGGACGTGCTGATCTCTGCTTCCGAGGACCCCTGGCATGACGGGCGCGGAAACAGCGGCAGGGACAGGGAGAAGAAGGCGGAGAAGAAGGCGGAGGAGAAGAAGGCGGAGGAGAAGAAGGACGAGACAGAGTAAGAACCGCGACGCCCCGCAGACCCGACAACTCCCTGCCATGCGCCGGGGCAAGGGAGTTGCAAGCGGCCTGCAAGGAAAGTGCCCCGCGCACAGGGAACCCCCCTGCCGTCTGTTGTACGCAGCGACGAGCGACGGGGGATCGCGTGTCTGTCCGAACGACAAAACCAGCACTGATCGAGCAGGGGCACTGGCTGACGGTACGGGACTGCAAGAGGGTCCTGGTGGTCGTGCACACGGTGACCTTCGCCCAACGACTGCGCGAGGTCTTCGAGTTGCTGGAGACCGACCTGCGCATTCAACTGGTCTTCACGGTCGCCCCACATGCCTTCGGCAGCGGGGCCACCGAGTTCCTGAAGGACCTGGGCATCACCACGGTGCCCTGGGAGGAGGCCCTGCGGGCCGAGTTCGACCTCGCGCTCGCGGCGGGCTCCCGCGGAGTGCACGAACTGCGGACTCCGGTCGTCCGCATCTCGCACGGGGCGGGGCAGATCAAACTGCTCACCGACGTCACCGCGCTGGCACCGGGAGAGCTGAGGTCGCCCGGGATGCTGAGCCGCCAGCACTTGCTGCACGAGGGGCGGCTGGTCCCGGCGGCGATCGGCTATGCCCATGACCGGGATCTGGAGGAGCTCGCCCGGTCGTGCCCCGAGGCGCTTCCCGTGGCTCATGTGGTGGGTGACCCGTGCGTCGACCGGATCACGGCCGGCAGGCCCAGGCGCGAGTCCTACCGTCGCGCGCTGGGAATCGAGGACGGACAGCGGCTCGTGGTCGTCACGTCCACCTGGGGACCGGCTTCGACGTTCGGGCGGCTCGACTCCCTGCTGCCGCAGCTGCTGAGCCAGCTGCCGGGCGACGGCTACCGCGTCGCGATGCTGGTCCATCCCAATGTGTTCGCGGGTCACGGCATCCGTCAGGTGCACGGCTGGCTTTCCTGCTGCCGGGACCGGGGGATCGCGGTCGTCCCCCCGGAAGCCGACTGGCAGGCGCTGCTGATCGCGGCCGACTGGATCATCGGCGACCACGGATCGCTGAGCGTGTACGGCACCCTCACGGACGCGACGATGCTGCTGACGGCCGGATCCCGCCGTGAGGTGTCGGCCTGCTCCCCGGCGGCTCTGCTGTCCGCCGTCGCGCCCGTGGTCTCTCCGGTGTACCCGCTGGCGGAGCAGCTGGAGTACGCGGCACAGCTGTACCGCCCGGGACAGTACGACCATGTCGCCGCTTCGCTGTCGTCGGCGCCGGGCGAGTTCCACCGGCGGATGCGTTCGGTCGTCTACCGCATGCTCGGGCTGGGAGAACCCGCCCGTCCGCCGTTGGTCGCACCGCCCGCGTCTCCGCCGTCACTGACGCGGTGGCAGATCTCCGCCGGCAGCGGGGCGGCACTGTGAGCGACCGGCTCGCGGCCCCGGGGCCGGATGCCGGGTGGGCCACGGTGTGCTTCCGTGTGGCACGGACCGGCGGGGTACCCGGTGGTGACGGCTCGGACGGCCGGTCGTCCTTGGTCGTCTGGCGTTCGGGCGGGGCGCACGGTCCGGCTCTCGTCCGATCCGACCCGCTGCCCTCGTCGGCGCGGCGGCACGCGTGTCCGTATCCGCCTCCCCGCCCGCCCGCGCCCGCCCGGCTTCCCTGCGATGTGCACCTGTGGGTGGACGCGGACAGCCCGGAACGGACAGAGCTCATGGAACACGCCGATGTGCTCGTGAGCCGCCTGCCGCTGCCGCCCGAGTCGGCTCACCGGCGGGTGCACGAGTTGCTGGCGGGCCACCCCGGATGCCTTGCCGCCGCCGTACCCGATACGGCCACGACGTGTGTCGTCGGGGTACGGGACCGGACGGGTGCCGTGTCGTTCGTGCGGCCGGACCGGGGCGGGTCCGGTGCCGCGCTCTCACCGCACGCGGTCGGCTCGGTCGTCCACGCCTGGGCGGTGTCCGGGGGATCGCCCCGGGCGCTGCGTTCCGTCGCTCCGATGCCGCGTCGCTGACCGGTGGGACGGCCGGCCGCGGCGGCGATCACAGGTGCCGCAGCCGGTCGTCCAGACGTTGTGCGTCCTCGGGGCTCAGACGTCGGAAGAGATCCCGGGCGGCCTCGTAGTGGCGTATCGACTCCGCGTGATCACCACGTGACTCGGCGGCCTGGCCGAGCCATTCCAGACAGCGTGCCTCCCAGTGCTCGGACCGGGCGTCGCCCACTCGGAAGCGCGCGAGCGCCTCCCGCAGTCGCCGGACGCCTCCGACGCGGTCCCCGCGGCGGTCAAGGACATGGCCGAGAAGGGCCAGGACGCGGGTCGCCTCGTACGTCTCGCCCAGTGAGTCCAGTTCGGTGCCGGCCCGGCGCAGCTGCTCGGCGGCGGTGGCCAGGTCGCCGCCGGCCAGAGCCGTTTCGCCCAGGCGCCGCCGGGAGAGGGCGGCCCCGCGCCGGTAGCCGACCGACTCCCTCAGCCGCAGGGCGTGCTCGAAGTGGTCGCGTGCCTCGTCGAGCCGCTGGGCCAGGAGACTGACGTGGCCCAATCCGCTGACGGCTTGTGCCTGTTGGCGTACGTCATCGTCGGCCGTGGCCATCTCCAGCGCCTGCCGGTACCAGTCGGCCGCCTCCGGGTACCGGCCGGCGTTGCGTAAACCGATCGCGCCGGAGGTGAGCATGCGGCCCTCACCCGGCCTCGATCCGCTCCGGCGTGCGGCTTCGAGACCGAGCCGGTGCGCCTCGATCCACATCTCGGACGGACGTAACCGGAGGAAGAGGGGCCACATGAGGTCCGTCAGACGCCAGCAGGAGGTGTGCCAGCCGACCCGGGCCGAGTGCCGTACGGCGCCCATCAGCCCGTTGCGGTGCGTGTCCAGCCAGGCGAGCGCCTCTTCGGGACCGTCGAGTGGGGTCGCGGGCACCGTTCCCGCGGGGAGGTCGTGCCCCGGCAGCCGGTGGCTGGGGGTGAGGATGCTCTCCGCCGAAGCCGCGGTGGACAGGCACCAATCGACGAAGCGGCGCAGCGTGCGCTCGCGCCTGCCGGGGTCCTCCAGCTCTTCGCCGAGCCGACGGGCGTGCTGCTGGACGAGGTCATGGAATCGATAGGTGGCCGGGCCCGTCTCCTCCAGGAGATTCGCCTCCACGAGCGCGTCGACGGCGTTGTCGGCGGCGTGTCCGGTGGCACGCGATCTGGCCCCGTCGCCCGCGAGGGCGGTCAGCAACGAGAGGTCGTGGCGATCCGCGGGCAGCAGTCCGATCCGGCGGTACAGCGCACGGCTCTCCTCCGGCAGGATCTCGTACGACATGTCGAGCGCCGTACGCAGCACGGCCTCCCCGTCGACGCGCAGCGTGTCGACGGCACCCTGACCACGGGACAGGCTGTCGGCCAGGGTGGACACGGAGCGGTGGGGGCGCAGGGCGAGCTGGGCGGAGGCCAGGGCCACCGCCAGGGGCAGGCGGCCGCACATTCTGACCACTTCACGCGCGGCGGCCGGCTCCCGCGCCACGCGCGTCCCACCGCCGACGGCCAGGAGCTCGACGGCCGACTCGGCGGGCAGGCCCTCCAGCTGGTGCAGGGACGCGCCGTCGACGTGCAGTCCGGTCAGGTTGCTTCTGCTGGTCACCACGGTGAGGCCGGTCGGCGTACCGAGCAGGAGCGGGCGTACCTGAGCAGCCGTGAACGCGCTGTCCAGGAGGAGTGCCAGCCGCAGCCCCGAGGTCATCGAACGCCACAGCGCGCTCCGCTGCGCGATCCCGTTCGGCACCGAGGACGCGCCGAGTGCGACCAGGAAGGCTTCCAGGACGACCGCCGGGGAGGTGGGCCCGTTCTCCCCGGCGGTGGTCTGTCCGCCGAGGTCGGCGTAGAGCTGGCCGTCGGGAAAGCTGTCGGTGTGCTCGTACAGCCAGTGGGTGGCGAGGGTGGTCTTCCCGACGCCCGCGAGCCCGCTGACCACCAGGACCTGCGGTGCGTGCGCCGGCCGCTCGGCGCGCAGGGCGTTCAAGGCCTGTCGGTCGGCCTCCCGGTCGATGAACCGGGCGTTCACCGGCGGCAGTTGACGGGGGACGGGGAGACCCGGCCGGGGTGCCGGGGAGGGCGGGTGGAAGTGGATGCCCCCGTGGACGTCCCGGGCCTGCACGCTGGGGCCGTGGAGCACGGAACCGCCGCTGATGACGTTGGTGGTCGCCGTGGGCGCGGGATCGGGTGGCGTGCGGGTGGAACCGGGATGGCGGTGCAACCACTCGGTCAGCGCGTGCCGTGTCGCCATGTCGCGCGAGGCCAACGCGTGGAGCTTCTGGGCCAGTTCCCGCCGGAGTGCCGCCTCGGCCGGCTGTCCTGCCGTGGCGTGCCGGGGCCAGAGCCGGGCCACCGACGGGTCCGCGCGGGCCGCGATGTCCACCACCTGGGCCAGATCGCGCCACGCGGGGGATTCCGGGTCGGCGTCGCAGGCGGCCAGGGCCGACAGCAACGCCTCCAGTCCGTCCCAGGAGGAAGCACGCACGTAGGCAACTCCTTTCGGTTCCCGGGATTCACTCCCCGCTCCGCACCAGGTGTGAACTAATACGGCTACTTATCGGTCAAATTTGAGCTCATTGCGTCCTCTTGTGGTCACCCATGCCAGGGCCATGACACTCTCGAATGCTCGGCAATCACAGGCCCTACCGGCGGGAGGGACGCTGGTGGAGTTCGAGATCAGGCTTTCGGGATCGGTGGAGATTCGGGCAGCGGGCCGCCGTAGTGATCTCGGATCGACGAAGACGAGGCTGGCGCTGGCTGCCCTCGCCTGGGACGCGGGCCGCACGGTGAGCGTGGACACCCTGATCCACCGCATCTGGGACGAGCATCCGCCGAGTAAGGCGAGGGAAGCGCTCCACGCCCACATCTCGCGGATCCGAGGTTCCCTGCGGCTCGCCGGCGGCGACGCACCCGCGATCGTCAGCCGCACGAACTCGTACTCCCTGGAGGTCGACCCGGACCGGGTGGACCTGCGCTGCTACACGGGCTGCGTCGAGCGAGCCCGTTCCCTCAGAGACAGCGGGGACGAGGAAGCCGCCCTGCGTCTGCTGGACCGGGCGGACAGCCTGTGGCACGGTGAACCGCTCGCCGGGATCACCGGATCCTGGGCCGAGCATCTGCGCGCCGCCGTCGATGAGACCGGTCTCGTGGCCGCGATGACCAGAGCCGAGATCCTCCTGGACGGAGGGAAGTTCACCGACGCCGTTCCCGTGCTGCTGCCTTTGGCCGAGGCACATCCTGTGGACGAGGCCCTGACCGAACGACTGGCCGTCGCCCTGTACGGCAGCAACCGGACGGCCGAGGCGACCAGACTGCTCCAGCGGACGCGGCAGCGCGTCGTCCGCGACATCGGTCTCGACGCCGGCCGCGGGCTGCACCGAGTCCACCAGGGAATCCTGGCGGGGACCCCTGCGGCGGCCCTGCTCCCCGGCGCCGGAGCCGCCGAGAAGACGCCCCCGCGGCCGACGCGTCGGGTTCCGGACAACTTGCCGCGCGATGTCCCGTGGGCCGGACGGCGCGATGAACTGCGGCGGCTCACCTCGGCGCTCTGCGAGGGACGGGGGGCCTCGGACGTCGTCACCGTCGAGGCGATCCATGGCATGGGAGGTGTCGGCAAGACGGCCCTGGCCGTCCATCTGGCGCATCGGCTACGCGACCGGTTCCCGGACGGCCGCGTCTTCCTTCACCTGGGCGGGTATTCCACCGACCGGACACCGCCGACCCCGGCCCGGGCACTCACCGAACTGCTGCGGCTGCTCGGCATGGCCACCAAGGAACTACCGCGCGAGCTCGACGAGTTGGTCGCACTGTGGCGCTCGGTGGCGCGTGACCGCCGCATGCTGGTCGTCCTCGACGACGCGATCTCCTCCGCCCAGATCCATCCCCTGCTTCCGGGAGCTTCCCCGACGGCGGTCGTCGTGACCAGCCGCCGAAATCTGCCCGGACTGCCCGGAGTGCGGCCGGTCTCACTCGACGTGCTGCCGCCCGAGGACGCGGCCGCGCTCTTCTCGCAGCGGCTGGGGAGAGGGCGCGACACCGATCCGTCGGACGTGGCGGAGATCGTCCGGATCTGCGGGTACCTCCCTCTGGCCATCGAGATCGCCGCGAGCCGGTTGCTCGCCCGTGCCTCGTGGACCACGTCCGACCTGTTGCGCCAACTGGGCGGCGGTGGCGGTCATCTGACCCAACTGCGGGACGTGGAACGGACGTTGACACATATCTTCGCGGTCTCGTACCACGCGCTGAACGCCGAGCAGCAACTGGTCTTCCGCCGTGTCGGACTGCATGTGGGGGTGGAGTTCGGGCCGTGGGCGATCGTCGCGCTCACCGGATTCTCCTTGGACACGGCTGAACGCGTACTCGAAGAACTGATGGCTCACCATCTGGTGTCCGAGCCCATTCCACACCGTTTCACCATGCATGATCTTCTGCGCGACTACGCGAGATCGCTGGTCGAGGCCCGTGACGCCGATTCCGAGGATGACGTTCGACGGGCCGTACAAAGTCTTGTGGATCACTACGTTCGCACCGCGGACCGGGCGGACCGGCTGGCCTATCCCTTCCGCTCGCGCACGGATCTCGATGCCGGCGATCCAGCCGCTCCGCCGTGTCCGGAAATCATCGACGCACAGTCGGCGGAACAGTGGCTGATCGCCGAGTCGGCCAATCTTCTGGACACTGTGGACTGGCTTGTAAAGCATGGAACGGAACGCCAACTCGCGCTTTGCGTCCATGTGTTGGCGGGGTTCCTGGACATGGAGGGACACCTGGCCGCGGCCGAGCCGCTGCTGCTGCGCGCGGCAGCTCATTGGGACGTCGCAGGTGACAGCGTGGCCAGGGCGCGAGCCCTGCTCGACCTCTGCGCGGTCTACACCCACGGCTCCCGCTACGGCGAGGCGATCTCGGCCGCGGATGCGGCGCTCGACGTCGCGCGGTCTCTGGGGGACCGGGAACTGGAGAGCGAGTGCGTTCATCAACTCTCGATTTCCCTGTGGCAGACAGGTCAGTACGCGCTGGTCCGATCACTTCAGAAGAAGTCTCTAAGTTGGCTAGTGCAAACAGAAAATACTCTCCGGATCGCGCGCTGCCGAAACTTGCTCGGAATAATTCACCTTCACCTGGCAGAGAATGAAGAAGCATTGGCGTGCTTCAGCTCGGCTCTCGCTGATTTCACGGCAATAGAGTATGAGCGGGGAATATATAGCGCACTGAACAACACGGCGGAACTCCACAAGAGAACAGGGCGCCCAGAGGCCGCGGAAGTCGCATACCGGAAAGCGATGGTCGTGGCGGAGCGGATGGGAAATCCGAGAGACAAGGCCACGCTCCAGATGAATCTGGCGTCCGTCATGGATGAGCTCGGCAGGACCGAGGAAGCCCTCGCGTTGTACGGCATGGTGCTGCCGGTGCTGCGGGACGTCGGGGACCGGCGGGCAGAGGCCATCGCGCTGAACAGAATCGGCAGGGCGTACCGTGCGGCCGGACGCACGGAGGAGGCCCTGCGGCAGCACATCGCCGCACTTGAAGTGACACGTGCCATTCACGCGGCGGGTGAAGAGGCGGACGTGCTCTACGACCTGGCCCTGGCCGAACGGGATGCCGGGCGCACGGCTCAGGCCGTGGCTCGTCTGGAGGAGAGCCTGGCCGTCAGCAGGCACATAGGGGCTCCCGCCGAAGAGGCTCGTGCGACGGAGATGCTCGCCGCACTCCGAGGCGAAGTTACTGCTTAGGGCTGCAGCTGCGCGTTGTCATTGTGCGTACGTCTGCCCGAGTCAATTGATACTGTCCTGGTGTGGGAGGCGCTGGCGCCGCCACTCCTGGCTGGAGCTCCGCCTTGCCCGCACTCCAGAAGTTGACCGGCACTCAATGAAAAACCGAGAGGTATAAAGCTCCGTGAAATCCCTGTACGCCGCTGCGGCGCTCACCTTTACCTGCATTGCATGCGCGATCGTCAGCGGAGCTGGCTCATCCTACTTGAGCATATGAACGACCCGGTGTCCGGTACCTGCCGCCAACGCGTGGCTCGGTACCGGACACCGGCGTCCCGCATGGCCTCATGTGCCGTAGTACGCGGCAGTTCGGCCGGCAGGTCGGAGGACGGCTTCCTGGAGTGGAACGTCCAGCTCGCGGGCGGCGACCCGGGTCTCGGACCGGAAGGTGCTCGCGCTGTCCCGTTCGTATACCCCCGAGGAGCGGTCCCTGGCCGCGCTCGACCGGACTCTGCTGGCCACGGGAGCGGCGGGCGGACGCGCTCGGTGCCCGTCTGGAAACGGAACGCCGGGTGACCGCCGACATCGCGCACGAGTTGCGCACCCTGGTCGCGGGCATGTCGACAGAGGTCGGCCTGCTGCCGCCCGGCCGGGCGTCGGAGCTGGTGGCGGGCAGCGTGCACAGGCTGCGCGGGCTGGTCGAGGACGTCCTGGAGGTGGCCCGCCTGGACTCTCAGGCGGCGGCAGTGGACACCGAGCAGCGCGAGGTGAGCGCGATGGCCCGGCGCGGGGTTGCCGGACTCGATGACGTGCGGGAGCGGGTGGGTGTGCGTGTGCGGGTCACGGCGGACGCGGTCGTGGCGACCGACCCGCGCCGCGTCGAACGCATCCTGGCCTACCTGTCCGCCAACGCCCTGCGGCACGGCGCCGCACCCGTGGAAGTGGAGGTCGACGGCCCGGTCGTCCGGGTCCGCGACCACGGCCCGGCTTCCCGCCCGACCTGCTCGCCGTGCTGCACACCTCCGGCCCTCAGCGTTTCCGCACGGGCTCCCTCACCGGCGGCACCGGCCTGGGCCTGACCATCGCGACCGGCCAGGCCCGCCTGCTCGGCGCCCGCCCGGCCATGGTCCGGCCGTGGAACGCCGAGGGGGGCACCCCGCCCATCCGGGCCATGGCGGCGTTGACGTACCGGTAGCGCAACTGTTGGTCCATCACAGCCACCGAAGCAGACGTACTGTCCAGGATGCTCCGCAGGATCCCGTACTCGTGGGCCTGCTCCACCGCCTCCCCGGGCGCGTCCGCCAGCGCGGACAGCAGCACATCCTCAGCACCTGCGAAGAGCCACCTGAGCGGAAGCCGGTCAAAGCCCACGCCTGATCCTCCTCACCCACACCCTGACGAGGTCATGCCTCGCTTCAGTCTGGCTCAGACGGCCACACCACGCACTCGCAGGCATTGCGTAATCCAGACGAGCGGTCCATCATCAGGAATCCTGTTAATTTAAAGTTACAACGATTGAGGGTCGGACGATGCCCTTCACCAGAATCCAGGCCAGGGGGATACAGCTGCTGCTCGGCGGCATGATGGCCCGCGTGCACAACGACCTGCGCTTCACCGACATCCCCAAGCGCGTCGAATCCCTCCAGGTGGAGACCGCCGCCGGACCGGTGACCTGCACCGTCTACCGCCCGCCTGCCACCGGCGTCCCCGCCCCGGTGTACGTCAACTTCCACGGTGGCGGCTTTGTCGTCGGCCGCCCTGAGCAGGACGACCACATCTGCCGCTACATAGCCGCCACGGCCGGCTGTGTCGTGATCAACGTGGACTACGCCGTCGCCCCGCAGCGGACGTTTCCCGCACCCGTCACCCAGGCATACGACGTCACGGCGTGGATCGTCGAGAACGGTCCCGCCAACGACTGGGACGGCTCACGACTCGCCGTGGGCGGACACAGCGCCGGGGCCAACCTGACCGCCGCGGTCTGCCGCACGGCCCGGGACCGGGGCACTTTCTCGCCCCGGCTGCAGATCATCGACTCCGCACCGCTCGACCTGGTCGCCGACCCCGCCACCAAGCATTCCCCCATCGCCAAGCCGCTGCTCAGCCCCCATCTCATGCGGGTCTTCACCGCCGCCTACGTTCCGGATCCCGCCGACCGCGCCCATCCCCTCGCCTCTCCCGGTCTGGCCGACGACCTCGCGGGGCTCCCGCCCGCCCTGGTCATCGTCGCGGAGTACGACCGCATGCGTGACGAGGGCGACGCCTACGCCAAGGCCCTGGACGCCGCAGGCGTCCCCGTCATCCACCGCGTCTTCGAGGGCGTCGACCACTACTTCACCCACACCGGCCCGGTGCCGGCCGGCAAGGAGGCCATCGAACTGATGGCCAGCGCGCTGCGCACCGCGCTCAGCACCTGACGCCGGACGGCGCGGGTCCGGCTCAGTGGTCGTCGCGGACGGTGGTCGCGATGCCGTTGCTGATCACGACCTCGGCGGTGAAGCCCTTCTTGGCGGCCGTCTCCAGCTCGGCCTCGGTGCACTGGGTGCCGCCCTGGCCGCCCTCGCCGGTGTTCGTGTCGCCGCAGATGTCGCCGTAGCCCCAGATCTTGGTGTCCTCGGCGACGAGGAACTGCTGCTCGACGCCCTTCATGTCGGAGACCGTGTACTTGCCCGGCGCCAGGTAGGAGACGTTGCCGAACCAGGTGCCGTCGACACCCTTGCCCTTGTTGACGCCCTCGACGACGGTCTCGCGGGAGCCGGAGCCGGTGTCCTGCTGGGCGGCACGCCGCTCGGTCACCAGGGTCGCGATGCCGTTACTCATCTCCACGTCGGCGCTCACGGCGGCCTTCTTGGTGGCCGACTCCAACTGGTCCAGTGTGCAGGGGGCGTCCACCTTGGCGCCCGCCTCGCCGCAGATCGTGCCGGTGCCGTAGACCTCGGTGTCGTCGGCCACCAGGAACTGCTGGTCGTTCTTGCCCGGTACGGACACGATGTACTTGCCCGGGGCGAGATAGCTGACCTGGCCGTTCTTGAACGAGCCGCTGACGCCCTTCGAGTTCTTGGAGTTCTTGGAGTTCTTCGAGTTCGTGGAGTCCGACGCGTTCTTCGCGACCGACCCCTTCGCCGCGACCGCTGTCTTCTCCGCGACCGCCGCCTTGTCCGATCCGCTCTTGCCGGACGAGCTGTTCGCGGTGCCGTTCTGGCACGCCGTCATCAGCAGCCCGGCGGTGATCGCGGTGGTGGCGACGACGGCCTTGCGCAGGTGGCGGTTCATCAAGGGAGGTTCCTTCCGGGTTGGGGGGGCAGCAGGGAGCCGGCGGCGTTTTTGCCGGATTCCCGATCTCGCACCGGGCAAGAGGAGCCCCGGAGCCCTGAGGTCACGCCCGTCTCTCCTTCAGGACACCGCCGTTGCGCAACCGTGAAACAGCAACACATCGGCTGTGGACGGCGGTTCGTCGACGTGCCGCATTGCGGCCGCCTCGGCCGGTCCCCAAGACCGTGATCGGATCTCGGGGACCGGCGTCACGCGAGCCCTCGAATCAACCGGCCCTCAGGCCGTAGCCAGGCCGAACACGTGCATCCTGCCGCCGCTCGTGCTCGCCGGCAGTGTCACGCTCGCCAGCTTCTTGCCCGCCGTCAGCGTGATCGGCGCGGTCGCGAACACGCACGAGTCCACGTCGTCCTTGCCGCCCGCGGAGAACCGGTACGCGCTGCGCACGGCGACCGTGTTGCCGTAGGACGGCTTCTGTCCGCCGCCGCCGAGCGTCCAGTCGCTGAATCCGACCGTCACCTGCTGGGTGCTCCCGTCGGTGTACGTCAGCGTGAGCGTGCCGGTGCTCGGGCCGTTGCTCGCGCTGCCCAGCAGGGCGAGCTTCGTGGCCCCCGCCGAGGTGTCGGGCACGTCCAGGACCTGGTCACCGCCGCCGACCACGATGTTGTCGGGGTCGCCGGGGTTCACCTTCGGCCAGGTGAAGGCGAAGTCCCCGCTGGTCACCGTCGAACCGGGGGTGACCTTCTGGTCGGCCAGGGCCTTGGCCGAGTAGCTGGCGCCGCCGCCGTCGAAGTCGCCCGTCGGATCGCTGTCGTCGGCGGAGATCCCGTTGTTGCCGAGGAACCACAGCAGGCTCCCGCGCGGGGCGACCGTGATGGCGAGCGACGCCTTCGCGACCGCCGTGCCGGAGGCGTCCTTCAGCGTCAACGGGACCGTACGGAAGCCGCTGCCGGCGTCCTTGGCGGCCGTCACCGTGAACGTGGCGGTGCCGGTGCCGCCCGCTCCCGGCACGGTGACATCGCCGTCCGCGGGAGTGACCGTCAGGCCGTCCGGCGGGGCGGCCGTCCAGTGCAGGGTGCTGTCCTCGTCACGCAGCGACCGCACGGTGGCGGTCACCTTCCCGGAGGTGTCACCGGGCTGCACGCGTACGCGTGCCGGGCCTACGCCCGTGAAGTACGGCTGCTCGCCCTGGCGGAAGGACGGTGGCGCATCGGCCGCGGCGCTGCCCCAGGAGGTGTTGGCCTCGGTGCCCAGGGTGTAGTCCAGGGTGCCGCCGTCGGTGACGAAGGACTCCGGCAGCCAGGCGCGGTCGCTCGCCTTGCCGTTCACCTTCAGGGACTGCGTGTAGTACGTGTCCGCCGAGGCGCCGGGCGCGTTCACGGTGATGGTCTGTCCGCTGCCCCGATGGATGGTGATCTTCGAGAACAGCGGGCTGGCCAGGACCATTTCGGCCCGGCCCGGCACCTGCGGATACATGCCGAGCGCGCCCCAGACGTACCAGGCGGACATCGTGCCCAGGTCGTCGTTGCCCACCAGACCGTCGGGACCGGGCCCGTAGAGGGTGTTGAGGGACCGGCGCACGACGTCCTGTGTGCGGTACGGGGCGCCCGCGTAGGCGTAGGCGTACGG
The DNA here is from genome assembly GCF_040654815.1 of Streptomyces sp. NPDC050619. Classification (NCBI taxonomy): domain Bacteria; kingdom Bacillati; phylum Actinomycetota; class Actinomycetes; order Kitasatosporales; family Streptomycetaceae; genus Streptomyces; species Streptomyces sp. NPDC050619. The sequence continues at coordinate 148,393 of NZ_JBFAIR010000022.1, forward strand.
GGAGTTCAGGGACGGCTCGTTGCCCAGGAAGGCGTACGGCTCGTGGGGGCCGGCGTTCAGCTTCGTGAAGAACGTGTCCAGCCGCTTCACGGCCGCCTTGTCACCGCCCACCGCGCCGAAGAGCCCCTTCAGGTCGTACGGCACCATCCACTGGTACTGGGCGCCGTTGCCCTCCACGTACGAGCTGGAGTCCGCCGGATCGTAGGAGTCCAGGAAGGAACCGTCCCGGTTGCGCGGCTGGATGGAGTCGCCTGCCGGGTTGAACAGGTTCTGCCAGTTCTGCGCACGGCCCATGAACTCGGACTGGGTTGAGGTCTGGCCGAGCCGCCCGGCGAGCTGCGCGATGCCGAAGTCGGCGGTCGTGTACTCCAGGGTCGTGGAGGGGTCGCCCGGCAGGTAGCCGAGCTTCTGGTAGTCGGCGAGCCCGTCCCGCTCCACGTACCGCGCGCTGGACGGCTGCACCGTCGTGGCGCCCTTCACCATCGAGGCGAGCGCGTCCTTCGCGTCGAAACCCGTGGCTCCGAAGGCGTACATGCTCGCCAGGATCGAGTGGTACGGGTCGCCGTTCATGACTCCGTTGAAGTCGTTGTTCACCGACCAGCGGTCCCATACGTCGCCCGCCTGGTGGGCCTGGTTGTACATCGACTGCGCGATGTCCCCCGCCTCCTTGGGGGCGAGCAGCGCCAGGAGCTGCACTTCGGAGCGGTAGATGTCCCAGCCGGAGAAGTTGGCGTACTGGACGTGCCCCTTGGCCGCCTGGTGGACCTGTCCGTCGAAGCCGATGTACTGGCCGTCGGTGTCACTGAAGACGTTCGGCTGGATCAGCGAGTGGTACAGGGCGGTGTAGAAGGTGGTCCGCTGCGCGTCGGTGCCGCCCTGGACGCGGATCTGGTTCAGCCGCTCGTTCCACGCCGCACGCGCGCGTGCGGCCACGTCGTCGAACCCTGAGGTCCCCTGCTCGGCCTTCGCGTTCGCCGCGGCGCCGTCGACACTGACGTACGACAGACCCACCTTGACGCCGACCGAGCGGTCCTTGGCGGTGTCGAAGGTCACGTACGCGCCGGAGCCGGGCCCGGAGACGCTGACGGACTTCTGCTCCACCTTCTCGTCGGCCGTGTCACCCGTCGCCGCGTCGGTCCTGTCCATGTCGACCTTCGGGCGCGCGGTGCCGCGCACGCTTGCGTCGCCCGGGGTGACGGAGTCGTTGTGCCAGGTGCCCACGGAGGCGAAGGGGCGGTCGAAGGTCGCCGAGAAGTACGTGCGGTAGCGGTTGATACCGCCGCAGAACTTCCCGCTCGCCACGTAACCGCTGATCGTGCGGCGGTCCTCGCTGATGGTGGCCTGCGCGTCGTTCGCACCGCCGATCGAACCGGAAACGTTCACCAGGAGCGAGGCGGTCTTGTCGCCCTCCGGGTAGGTGAACCGCCCGGCGCCCGACCGCTGCGTGGCGGCCAGTTCGACCTTGGTTCCGGAGCCGAGCGTGACGCCGTAGGAGCCCGGCGAGGCCTTCTCGTCGTCGTGCGAGAAGCCGTCCAGGTAGCTGTCCGGGTCGGCGGCGGGGGAGGTGGTGACCTGTCCCGAGTGCGGCATGAAGGGCAGGTCCTGGGCGCCGTAGCAGCCGGCACCGGACAGGTGGGTCAGGCTGAAGCCGCGGATCTTGTCGTCGTCGTAGAGGTAACCGCCCGGCTGGGAACGGTCGGTGTCCGGGCTCCACTGGACCATCCCGAACGGGGCGACGGCCCCCGGGAACGTGTTGCCGGCACCGCCGCCGGTACCGAAGTCGGGCCCGCCGGCCTTCGTGCCGACGAAGGGGTTCACGTACTGGGCGAGGTCGGTGCTGGTGCCGCTGCCGGCACTGGTGTCCGCCGGGGCCGCCTGCGTCGGCACGGACGCGCCGAGGGTGACGAGGGCGGCCCCGAGGGCCACGGCGGCAAGGGAGAGCCTCGCGCCCGGACGCGGGCGCGGGATGAGTGTGCGTGGGGGGTGCATAAGGCGAAGTCGCTTTCGTCGAACGCCTTTGCGGGCAGGTTTGGGCCCGCAAGTCATGGGCATCCAATCGGCCTCGCGGACAAAAAGGCGTGAGCGACATCAAGATCCACATGATGTGCTCCATTTCGACGTGGGCCTGCCGTTTTCCGTGTGTTCGGTGAAGGGTCCGGTGGTGGTGTGACCCAGTAGGCCTGCGTGGTGTCAGGGGCGGGGGAAGCCCTCGGCCTCGAGGCGGAAGACCAGCTCGGCCTCGTCGCGCTTGGTGGTGTGCAGTTGCCAGTAGAGGGGCGCGATCTGCTCGGGTTCGGCCGCCTCGACGCCGGGGATGACGGAGACGCCGATCGACGAGTCGATGCCGATGTGGGCGGCCTGGATGCCGGCGCCGGCGTCGGCCAGTTCCTTGTGCAGGTTCATCGCCCAGTTGCGCAGCGCCGCGGCGGCGGCGTTGACGTTGGCGACCCGCGGGTCGGGCCAGATCGAGCCGGCGCCGGTGGTGTAGAGCAGGGTGCCCGCGCCGGCCTCCCGCATCGCCGGCAGCACCGCCTTGGTGGCGGCGATGGCTCCGTAGAGCTGGAAGTTCATCTCGAACTCCACGTCCGAGGGTCCGGTGGTGGCCGGAGCGGTCAGCGTGGTGACACCGAACGTCCCCACCGGGGAGTACTCCAGGACCTCGATCCCGCCGAACCGTGCGGCGGCGTCCTTGAGCGCCTGGGTGAGCGCGTCGCGGTCGAGCACGTCCGCGGGGAAAGCGGCGGCGGTGACGCCCTCGGCAGCGAGCTCGCCGACAAGACCGTCGAGCTTCTCGCGGTTACGGGAGATCAGGGCGACGTCGAAGCCCTGGGAGCCGAAGGTACGGGCGATGGCCAGGCCCATCTGGGGGCCGGCTCCGACGATGGCGATGCTGGTCACAGCGATCCTTTCGTGAAACCTCGTTAGGTCTATCCGTGTCTATCCGCTTCCGATGCGTGAAACGGATAGGCCTATCCGATTCGCTGTGGCAACCGTACCACCAAAAATGGATAGGGCAATCCGATTGCTAGACTCGCCGCATGAACCCTGGCGCCCAGCCCCCCGACGACTCCGCCGCCCCGCCTCTGCGCAGTGACGCCGAGCGCAACCGGGGGAGGATCATCGCCGCCGGGCGCACGGTGTTCGGGCGGGACGGCCTGAACGCCTCGATGGCCTCCGTGGCCCGCGAGGCAGGGGTGGGGATCGCCACCATCCTTCGCCACTTCCCCGCGAAGGAGGACCTGGTCTCCGCCGTCTTCCTCGACCGCATGGACGCCTACGCCGACGCGGTCGCCGTTGGCCTCGACGACCCCGACCCCTGGCACGGTTTCACCGGCTACATCGAGGCCGCCTGTGCGATGCAGGCCGCCGACTACGGCTTCGCCGACGTCCTGACCACGACCTTCCCCACCGCCAAGGCCCTGGAGCGGCGCCGTAACGAGGCGTACGAGGCCATGGTGCGGCTCATCGACCGCGCCAAGGCCACCGGCCGCCTGCGCGAGGACTTCGACCCCTCGGACCTGGTGCTGATCCACATGGCCAACGCCGGCGTCGTCAATGCCTGCGGCGATGCCGCCCCCGACGCCTGGCGACGCGTCGTCGCCCTGATGATCCAGTCCCTCGAGACCCCCGCCCCCGGCCCCCTGCCCGCCTCACCCGAGCACGACGCCCTCTACAGGGCCATGCTCCGCGGCGGCCCGACGCCGGCCTCGTCACGTCCCAAGCCTCTACAACAGAACTGAATTCACTTAAGGTTCGGGGAAAGTCGTTGACGAGGAGGTCAACCATGGCGTTCGTTCTCATCCACGGTGCAGGCTTCGGTGCGGACTGCTGGGACGAGCTGATCCCCCATCTCGGTGCGGAAGCTTTGGCAGTCGATCTTCCGGGGCACGGGAGCAGGGCCGCAGTCGACCTGGGCACGGTCACCCTCGCGGACTGCGCCGAAGCGGTCCGGGAGGACGTCGAGGCAAAGGACCTGCGGGACGTCGTACTGGTCGGTCACTCCTTCGCGGGAGTCACGATCCCGCGCGTCCTGGACCTCATACCCGACCGGATCCGCCACGTCGTCCTCGTGTCGGCCGTGGTGCCGGCGGACAGAACCCGGGTGCTGGACCAGATCGATCCCGAAGTGCGGGGGCTGGTGGAGCAGTCCATCGCCGGCGGTGTCTACCACCAGACCCGCGAGGGCGTCGCCGCAATGCTGTGCAACGACATGGACGAGGCGACCGCCACGTCCACCCTGGACCGGCTTGCCGACGATTCGGCCGCCCTGCTCAGCGAGACCGTGGACCTGAGCGGCTACAGACGCGAGATACCCCGGACGTACGTGCACCTCACGCGCGACCAGTGCTACGTCGAGGAACTCCAGCAGCGATCCATCGCGCTGCTTCGGCCCGACGTCATCGACCTCGACACCGGTCACATGGCAATGATCAGCGCGCCCGAGAAGCTTGCCTCCGTCCTCAACGCCCTTCACGGCTGATCGCCGGGTCGGCCTACCGGAAGGCGGGCGAGGGCCTTGGGGGCCAGCTCCTGGGCGAGGGAGCACAGCGTCTCCCTCGACGAGTCGCCGGTGACTCCCACCGAAACCACCTCGGTACGTCCCTTGGCGGTCGGCCCGGCCTCGCCGTACTCGACGTCGACCGAGCAGCTCGGCAAGCTGGGCCCGAGCGCCCAGCTGTCGTCATCGGCGGGGCGGTACTTCACCGCCGCCGTGCGTCCCCCGACCGTGAGCGGGCGTCCCTCCAGCGCGTCATCGAGGTGCTCGAAGAGGACGGACAGATTCGGTTCGTCGATGTTCGCGGGGCCCCAGTAGCAGCTCTGGCCGGTGAACTCGGCATGCACCTCGCCGGGGTCGATGTCCGGGACGCGTGCCGCCTCGCTCTCCTTGATCAGCTCGCACGCGTCCAGGTTCGCCAGCGAGTCGGGGGCGTGGCGGGCGGAGGGAAGGCCGCCGGACTTGAGCAGGCGGATGACGTCGGCGGCGGCGGTGTCGGCGATCGTGCAGGCGCGGCTACCCGGCCCGTCGCCGTAGACGCCGATCGAGACGGCCGCGACGTCTTCCCGCAACACCACATCCCGCGTGCAGTTCTTGTCGCCGGTGAGCCCGCCGTAGCTCTCGCTCTCGTAGACGGTGACGCCGTCCCTTAGGACGGGCGTCGGTGCGGGATCGCCCGCGGACACGTCGCTCGGTCCGGACTGGAGGTCCACGAAGACCGAGACGGACGAGTCGTCCGGTCCGTGGAGCTGGATGTCGCACTGGCCGTAGCTGATCCCCCGGTCGTACTCGACCTTCCCGAACTTCGCCAGCACCTTCTCGTCGATCACCTTGCAGGGGTCGGCGCCCCGCAGTTCCCCGGGGGTGACGGACAAGGAGACTTTGCTGGGTGCGGATGGTGCGGATGGTGTGGATGGCGTGGATTCGGCCGAGGTGCGAGGAGGAGTGGCCGCAGACGCCTTGTCCTGTGGGGAGTCCTCTGCGGAGCATCCCGCGGCGAACAGCGTGACGGCCAGCGCCGCCGCCGATACCGTCACCGTGGTACGGCCGCGCCAGGACGTCATCGAATGTGGGTCAGGGCAGCGGCCGCGACCGACGCCCCCGCGGGACACGTGCCGTCCTGCGAGACCCCTGCCTCCGGAATGGTCGTGGTGCCGATCAGGCGATTGACATCGTTCACCGCGACGAAGATGAAGCAGATCCTCTGGAATTCGGCCTGGATGGCCTGGTGCTGCCCCACCGGCACCTGCGTGACGCGCCCGTTCTTCGTCATGGTCTTCGCGTAGGACAGCGGCAGGTCCAGTGCGAGGCTGACGTTCTGGCCCGCCAACTTCCAGTGGCACGTCGCCCCCTGCTTGCCGGACTCCTGTTCCCCCCGGCCGCTGATTTCGAGGGCGGCGAGGTCGCGCCCGTCGAGGGCGTCGCACGGCCGCGCCGCCAGCTGCGCCTGGGTGTACTTGCTCGGCTGCGGTGCGGCGGAGGGCGGGGACGAGGCAGAGGGGGATGACGAGGCGGAGGCGGATGACGAGGTGGAGGCGGATGCGGAGGATGTCGGACTGGGGGACGATGGCCCCGGCGCGCCCTGCCCGCTCGAACACCCGGCGCTGAGCAGGCTCACCGCAAGTGCGAGCACCAGTCCGGCTTTTCGGCGGGAGCCCCCGCCCCAGGGACGCTGATCAAGATCGAATCGCGGCATATCGGCACGGTAGCGGCGTCGTGCCGGGACCCGTCCCGAATGCTCCTCCTGGCATCTGCTCCTCCTGGCATCGGCGGATGACTGCTGGGCTGTGCCCGAGCTCTGTGGTGGCCTCAGTGCCCCAGCCCGGCGCCTCCGTCGATCGGGATCACCGCGCCGCGCACATAACCGGCACCGGCCAGGAACGCCACCGCGTCGGCGACCTCCTCGGGCCGGGCGAGCCGTCCGGCCGGAGTCTGCCGCAGGAGGTCCCGGCGCTGCTCCGCGGTGAGCGCACGGCTCATGTCCGTCTCGGTCAGACCGGGCGCCACCACATTGCAGGTGATGTCCCGGGGGCCGAGTTCCTGGGTCAGCGACCGGGCGAAACCGACCAGTCCCGCCTTCGCCGCCGCGTAGTTGGTCTGCCCGGGGGCGCCGTGCAGCGCCGCCGTGGAGGAGATCAGCACGATACGGCCGTGGCCTTCCCTGAGCATCCCGCGCACCGCGCGCTGGGCGACCCGGAAGGCCCCCGTGAGGTTGGTGTCGATGACGGAGGTGAAGTCCGCCTCGCTCATCCGCACCAGCAGACGATCGTTGGTGGCGCCCGCGCCCGCGACCAGGACGGTGACCGGACCGTGGACCGCCTCGGCCTCCTTGAAGGCCTGGTCCACCTGCTGACTGTCCGTCACATCGCAGCGTACGGCGAGGAAGTTCTCGGCAGCGGGTGGTTCGTCACCTCGGTAGGTCACCGTGACCCGATCCCCCGCCGCCGCGAAGTGGCGGGCTATGGCCAGCCCGATTCCCCTGTTCCCCCCGGTCACGAAGACTGAACGGGTCGCTGCTGCCTGCGCCATCGTGCCTTCCCTTGCCTGAGTCGTACCAGTCGTATCCATTACGCGGTTTCCACCTGGTCGTCCTGCGCCTCTCGCGGTTCTTCCGGCCCCTGAGTGAGGTTCTGCGGTCGTGCTGCCCGTACACGCAGGCCCACGACAGACACGGCGAACCCGACGAGGGCCAGTGCGGCGGTCCAGAGCGTGGCCGCGTACATCGCGTCGAGGAAGGCGCGGTCGGCCGTCTCGGCCAGCTCCGGCAGTCGCAGCGAATCGGCGAGCGCGCGTGCCGCCTCCGCCGAGGTCCGGGCCTGTTCCTCCGCGCCGGGCGGCAGCCCCTGCGGACCGCCGGGCAGCGTGGCATCCGCCATCCGCGCCCGGTACACCCCGGAGAGGACCGAGCCGGCCACCGCCACCCCGAGTGTCCCGCCCACCTGCCGCGTGACGCTGTTGACGGCCGATCCGGCGCCCGCGAGATGCGGCGGCACCTCGCGCATCATCGCGGCCGTGACCGGCGTACCGACCAGGCCCATGCCGAAACCCTGCACCCACAACAGCGCGGCGACGGTCAGGATCGGGGTCCGTCCGTCGAACCACAGATAGCCGACGTACGTGGCCGCCGTGGCCAGGATTCCGGCCGCGACCGTCCACCGGGCCGACAGCAGCCGGCTCATCACCGGGGAGGCCTGGCTGCCCAGGACGATGCCGACCGCGGCGGCGATCATCACGGTTCCGGCGTCGGCGGGGGAGAGGCCGCGCGGCCCCTGGAGGTAGAAGGCCGCGTAGAACAGATGCCCGGCCAGCGCCATGAACGCGATCAGCAGCACCACACTCCCGGCCGTGAACCCGGGCTGCCGGAACAGCCGCAGGTCCAGGCTGGGGGCCGGGGACCTGCGCTGACCGGTCACGAACGCGGTGAGCAGTGCGCCGCCCAGGAGGAGGGGGAGGAGGACGTGCGGGCCGTACCAGGCCCGTCCGCTGCCGAGTTCGATGATCCCGTAGACCACGCCGCCCAGACCGAGCACCGACAGGGCCAGGCCCGGCAGATCGAGCACCCGGCGCCGGGGGTTTTTCAGTTCGGGTACTACGGCCACCGCCCCGGCCAGACACAGAGCCACGATCGGCACGTTGACCAGGAACACCGAACCCCACCAGAAATGGCTGAGCAGCGCCCCGCCCACGACCGGGCCGACGGCCACGCCCAGACCGCTGGACGAGCTCCAGATCGCGATCGCCCGGGTGCGTTTCTCCTCCGGAGTGCTCTGCACGATGACCGACAAAGTCGCGGGCATCAGCAGCGCACTGCCCGCGCCCATGAAGGCCCGCGCCACGATGAGCCAGGCCGGGCTTGTGGCGAACGCGCCGGCGGCGGAGGCGGCGCCGAACAGTGCCAGACCGGCGAGGAGGGTGGTACGAGGACCGAAGCGGTCCGCCAGCGCGCCGCCCGCGAAAAGGGTGCCGGCGAAGACCAGGGTGTAGGCGCTGGCCACCCACTCCAGCTCGGCGGGCGTCGCGCCCAGACCCCCGGCCGGGTCGGCCAGGGTGGTGACGGCGACGTTGAGGACCGAGGTGTCCAGCCAGATCAGCATCTGGGCGCAGACCACGACCAGGAGGACGGGCCACGACCGGGAGGGCGTGGACTTCTCTTCCGTCCGGCTCATGGTGCTCATCGGATGCCTCCCTCGTCTGTGGTGCCGGTATCGCCCAGGCGCCACGTCCGACACAGGTCGCCGTATCCGCGCAGCGCCCGGTCGAGGGCGTCACCGGGATCCGTCATTCCTGGCCCAGCCCGTCGCGCCAGCTAGGCCGCAGTGGTTTCCAGCCGAGCGCCGTACGGGCCCGGTCGTTGGCCGCGCCCCGCGAGGCGGTGAGCTGATGGGCCATGAACCAGCCGAGCAGCCGGGGCGCGAGCGCCGCCGGAATCGTGCGCGGGGGCGGGCCGCCCAGCACGCGGGCGTAGTGCGGCAGCCATTGCGCGGCCGGGGCCGGTTCGTCGTCGGTCACGTGGAAGAGGCCGGTGGCCTCCGACTCGACGGCCGCCACCGCCGCTCCCACGGCGTCCTCCACATGCAGGAACGACATGATCCCCGACCCGCCCTCGGGCAGCGGGAGTTTCCCGGCCAGCACCCGCTGCCCGGTCCCGCCGGTACGGGCGTACGCGGTCCCGGCGCCGTACAGCGTGCCGTACCGCAGCACCGCACCCGTGAGGCCCTCACTGCTCAGGACCAGCCGTTCCAGCTCGGCGACGGCCCCTACGGTGGCGGCCCAGCCGGCGTCCGGAGCATCCACGTACAGCGGCGCGTCCTCGTCGAGGACCGGATCCCCGGCCGGGGCGGCGGCGAAGGCGATGCTCTGCGCGACCAGCCGCCGCGCACCGGCCGCCCGGGCCGCCGCGACCAGGTTGGCGGTGCCCTCGGTCCGCAGCCGCGCGGTCAGCGCGAAGGCTCCCGGAGGGTCGTCGCGCAGCAGCCGCAGCGCCGACATCTGGTGGACGACCACCTCGGGCCGGGCGGCCGACACCGCCGACAGCAGGGCCTGACGGTCGAGGGCGTCGGCGATCACGACCGCGTCCGCCTCCGGGACCCGGTCCCGCGACTCCTGACGTACCAGCGCGCTCACCTCATGGCCGCGCGCCCGCAGCGCGCCCACCAGCGGATGTCCGACCACTCCGGTGGCCCCGGCGACCAGCACTCGCACGGCTCAGCCCTCCTCACCGGGAGCGACAGGGGTGGCGACCCGCATCAGCAGGCGGCACGCCTTGTCGCCGTCCCGCAGACAGCTCTCGGCCCGGTTCTCCGTCAGCGTCACGCCGAGCCCCTCGGACCAGCCCGCGTGGATGTCGGTGCACGGGCACCGGTAGCCCTCCAGCGAACCGGCCATCCGCACCATGGTGATGGCGAAGTTCCGCCGCAGTGTGAGCACGATCGTGTCGTCGCCCTCCACCTCGGTGGAGGCGTTGCGCAGTTCCGGCGGGAACATCCGGTCACCGCACTCGTCGTAGCGGCGGCGCAGTTCCTCCAGATCCTTGCCGGTGTCCCCGCTGTCGGGGAGCGCGCCGGACCGACGGGCGATGCGCTGTCCGACGTGCAGGGCGACCTTGCGCAGCGCCTCGGCGTTGATCTCGTTCGCGGCCTGCTGCCCGAACCGTGCGGCCACCCCCTGGTACCAGTGGGCGTCGTGCTGCCACCACAGCCGGTACGCCTCCACCGTCTGGGCGCGGTGGTTGACCTCGTCGGCACTCACACGTGCCCCCCGGCGGCGAATCGGTCGCGCATCACGCGTTTGAGGACCTTGCCGGTGGCGCCCTTGACCACGTCGTCGGGTTTCATCCGCAGGGCGCGGGTGACCGGGGGGAAGCCGGCGGCCTTAAGGGCGCCGTTGACCCGCTCGGTCCACTCACCGTCCGTGTCATCGCTCCGCTCGTCCGCCAGCTGGAGCAGTGCGTACGCCTCGGCTTCTCCGTCGCCGTCCCAGTCCGCCCGTACGCCGTCCGGGGCGATCCCTACGACGGTGCAGTCGGCCAACTCGGGCAGCTCCCGCAGCAGCAGTTCCTCGGTGCGGGTGCTGAACAGGATTCCCTGCCGCGTCCGGATGGCGTCCGGGGCTCGGTCCAGGTGGTAGAAGTTGCCCCGCTCGTCCTGGTGGGCGAGGTCCCCGGTGAGCCAGTAGCCGCCCAGCCGCATCCGGTTCCAGGTCAGCGAGTCGTTCCAGTAACCGGGGGTGAGCGTCGGCGACTTCAGCCCGAGCCGGCCGATCTGTCCGGGCGGCAGCGGTGTGCCGTCCTCGGCGAGCACGGCGGCCTCGGCGAAGCTGATCGGTTTGCCGACACAGCGCGAGTAGGCCGAGGTGTCCTTGGTGTGCCGGTTGTGGAAGACCGAGTAGCCGGCTTCCGACGAGCCGAGCCCGTCCACGAAGACCGAGCCCTCGACCCGTGTGCGGCGCAGGTCCTTGCCGATCTCCACGTGGCTGCCGTACGGCACCAGGGCCCGGATGTGCGCCTCGTGCGCCGCGTCCCCGGTGTTGAACCACACCTGCACGTCGGACAGATGACGGACCGTCAGGTCCTCCGCGGCCATCTCGCCGAAGGTCCCGGCGAAGGCCAGCACCGTGGTCGGGCGGAACTCCTCGATGGCGTCCAGTACGTCGGTGCCGCGCTGGCTGGAGAGCAGCTTGATGTCCGTGCGCAGCAACAGGCAGTACAGCAGCGTCGCCACCATGGCGTTGTGCGCGCCCGGCAGTCCCACCAGGGTGCGCTCCATGTCGGTTCCGGTGGAGTAGCGGAGCCGGTGCACCTGCGCGTACATCAGCGTCCGGTGGGTGTGCGGCACACCCTTGGGCATACCGGTGGTGCCGGAGGAGTGCGAGATGAGCACCGGATCGGTCGGGTCGTGCCGGTACGGGTAGGACGGCGGCAGCAGCTCGCGGTGTTCCGGCCGGATCTCGTCGGCGGTCGTGCGGAAGCCGAGCCCCGACCCGGACAGCACCTCATGGTGCTCCGGGTCCGTGAAGGCGCCCACCGCGCCCTGTCGGCGTACGTATTCCCGGGCGATCTCCGGGGCCAGATTGCCGTTCACGAACGACGGGACGGCGCCGAGGGCCGTCAGCGCCAGGAAGTTCACCGCGAACTCCGTACTGGAGTGGCTGTGCACGGCGACCGGGTCGCGGGGCTTCACACCCTGGCCGGCGTACCAGCCCCCGTATGTCTCGACCGCCTCGCACAGCTGCCCGAGCGTCAGTACCTGGGGACGGCTGCCGTCCGGCGCCTGCCAGTCGCCGCCCGTCCGCAGCACGGGCTCGTCGAGCGGGCGGCCGTACTCCTTCAGGCGGTGCAGCACATTGCCGGCGCCGAGTTCGGTGTCGGAGCAGATGCGCGCCCGCTCCTGCCTACTGATGAGCATGGGTCTCCGTCTCGTTCCTTGCTTCGGTCTCGGCGGTGAGGATGAATGCGGGGGCCTGCGGCTGGGTCACCAGGAGGTGGCTGCCACCGTCCCGCAGCAGTCGCCGGTGGGCGGCGGCCAGGTCGAACAGGCCCTGGATGCTTCCGGGATGCCCGGCGGCTGGGGTGCCGCCGTAGCCGGTGTCGTACGTCTCGGCCGATCGGACCGACACCGGTGCCTCGGCGGCGGGACGGCCGAGCAGCATCGCCGCCGCCAGGCCGGCGGGGGCGGGAAGGGCCCAGGCCGGCGGGTTGTCGCCACCGGCCAGCTCCAGGTACGCGGAGGCCGGCCGCTCGCCGCCCCCCAGTTCCACTCCCACGACGAGGACCCGGTCCAGCTCCGGGTCCTCAAGGAGCAGATCCGCCATGGCCAGCAGCTCGGTCACCGTGTCGCCGAGGGTGGAGAGGCTGAACATCTGCCCGGTGATCCCGAACTCCCGGCTGGTGTGGCCCAGTACGGAGTTGGGGGTGGCCTGCATGAACAGCAGTGGGTTGTGGACCCGCCCGGAGACCATGCGGCGACTGGCCAGATCCGCGGTGGTGGTGTCACCCATGAGGCAGGCCAGCGCGACGGCGGTACGTGCACCGTCCCCGGGCCGTTCGGTGAGGCACTGCCGGCTGACCTCGTACGCCAGCGGACTGAAGGCCGACTCGACGAAGCCGGGCAGCCTCGGCAGCGGGATGTCCGCGTTGTCCTCGGACCGCCCGGTGGCGTGGGTCACGGTGGCGCTCGCGAGGATGCCGAGGGGCGCGCGGAGCAGCGTCTTGGCGGTCTTCACGGCCGCTCCAGGACGAGTGCGGTATTGGCGCCCCCGAAGGCGGCGTTGATGGTGAGGGCCCGGCGCAGGTCGGCCTGGCGCGGCTGGTTCGGTACGTAGTCCAGGTCGCACTCCGGGTCCGGTCGGCCGAATCCGGCGGTCGGCGGCAGTACGCCGTCCCTCAGGGCCAGCATCGTGATCACGAACTCCACGACGCCCGCCGCCTCCAGGAGGTGGCCGGTGGTGCTCTTGGTGGAGCTGACCGGTATCGACTCGGCCCGCTCCGGGAAGGCGGCCCGCAGACCGCGGGTCTCGGCCCCGTCGTTGTACTTGGTGCCGGTGCCGTGGGCGTTGACATAGCCGAGGGCGGCCCCGTCCGGGTCCCCGGCGAGCCGCAGTGCCTGCCGCGCCGCGCGGGCGAGGCCGGCACCCTCCGGGTGCGGCTGGGCGATGTGGTGGGCGTCCGTGGCCGCGCCCCAGCCCACCACGGTCGCCAGCGGCCGGGCACCTCGGCGCCGGGCGTGCTCGGCGGACTCCAGCACGACGGCCGCCACGCCGTCGCCGAGGAGCAGTCCGCTGCGGTCGGCGCTGAACGGGCGGACCATGCCGTCGCGGGACAGCGCCCGGCCGGAGTCGAACTTGGCGAAGGTCTCCTCCTCCACCAGGTATCCGCCCGCGCAGACCGCCGTGTCGATCCGGCCGGAGGAGATCAGCCGGCAGGCGTGGATGATCGCGGCGGCGGAGGCGACACAGGCATTGGTGAAGGCGAGCCGCGGCCCGGTGAGCCCGAGCCGCCCGGCCAGCAACTCGGCGAGGTGAGCGGGGACGGCATCGGCGGCCCGCTCCGCCGTGCCGCCCGCGGTGTGCCGGGCCGCTTCCCCGGCCGGTTGGTGCCCGGGCGCGGCGCCGCTGCTCTCGCCCTCTCCCCGCGGATCGCGCCCGAGCGCGAGCGCGCGCCCGAGCCCGAGCGCGACGCCTGCCGTTCCGTTCGCTGCCGCCTGCGAATGTCCGCTCGCGTCCGCGTGCGGGAAGCCCTCGGCGTCGTCGCCTCGGTGCGCCATGGCGTCCCCACCGGGCTCGCGTCCCGGCCTCGCGTCGGCGTTCCGGCCCGCCGGGCCGACCCCGTGCCGCTCGGGCCCGGCAACTTCCGGTCGGTTCGCGACCGGGGTTCCGGGTCGAACCCGGGCGGGGCCGCCCGGTACGGAGTCACCGACCTCGCCCGGGCCGGACGGGGCGGCCGTCTCGCCCGGGACGAGCAGGGAACCCGCGGCGCTCCGCCAGTACCGCGTGACGCTGGTGTGGTCCCCGGCGACGCCGAGCAGTACCGCCGCCTCCGTGCCCGGGCGCAGGCCCGCCATGTCGAGGGCTTCCGCGCCGCACTGGGCGAGCGCGTGCCGCAGCGCCCAGTCCTCGACCGCGTCGGGTCCGTCCGGGGCGGCGGCCGCCATCGGCGTACGGTACGGGCCGGTGTCGAACCTCGTGGTGGGCCCGAACGAGGGGACTCCCGCGAAGACCCCGCGCCGCAGGACCTCGGTGCCCGTGCCGAACGCGGTGCGTACGCCGAATCCGGTCACCGTCACCTCACCGCTCATCGCGGCCGCCCCCTTCCGCCCGGTCGGTCTGGGCGGCGCGCAGAAACCCGGTGAGCCGCCGGAGCGAGGTCAGCCCGGCGATGTCCTCGTCGGTGGGCTCCACGACCAGGCCGTAGCGCTCCTCCACCACGTGCAGCAGCCACACCAACCCGAGGGAGTCCAGGACCAGTTCGGCGTCCTCGCCGAGGTCGTCGGGCAGCCCGGGGAAGACCTTGCGGTCGGCCAGCAGCTCCCGGACGGTGTCGGTGGTGAGGGGGGTTTCGGTGGTGACGGCGGACAGCGCGGGATCAGCGTCGCTCGCTGTGGCTCCCGTACTCGTGGGTCCCGCGCTCATGCCTTCGCACCGCGTCGGACGACCTCGGCGACGAGTCCGCCGAGGGTCAGGGAGGCCAGGGGTTCGATGTCGGTGTCCGGGATCTCCACCCCGAACCGCGACTCCAGCCGCAGGGTGAGCTCGATCAGGCTCAGTGAGTCCACATCCAGGCCGCCGACGGTCACCGGGCTCTCGTCCGTGATGCCGTCGCGGCTCATCAGGATGTTCATCTCGTCGATGACCGCGGCCAGGACGAACTCGCGGATCTCGTCTTCCAGTATTGACGTGCTCATGGTCAATCTCTCCATGTGAAAGGCCGTGGAAGGCCGTGGAAGGCCGTAGCGAAAGGTGTTCGGACAGCCCCCGCCGGGCTACGCGCCCCCCGACGCGGCCGCCTGCAGCGTCGTGGCCTGGCGCACCAGCTTCCCGTTGGACGTGCGCGGCAGGGACTCCAGCAGCCGGATCACCCGCGGCAGCTTGTAGTCGGCCAGCCGCTCCCGGCACCAGCGCAGCAGTTCTTCGGCGGAGGGGCGCTCGTACCCGGCGGCCACCGCGACATACGCCTCGGTCATGCCCTCGTGGATCAGGACCGCCTGCTCGACCGCCGGGTGCTCGCGGAGCACGTTCTCGACCTCGGTGAGGTCCACCTTGAGCCCGCCGATCACGACGAGGGAGTCGGCGCGGCCGTGCACCCGGACCGCTCCGGTGCCGTCCACCGTGGCCCGGTCCCGGGTGTGCAGCCAGCCGTCCGCGTACTGCGTGCCGCCCGAGTCGAAGAGGTACGGCGACTCCTTGAGCGCGACGTCCAGTTCGCCGCCCTGCTCCCGTACCGCCACACCCGGTGCGGCCCGGCCGACCGACGGCCGCAGCCCACCACTGACGTCGATGGCGACAATGCCGGTCTCCGTGGTCCCGTACGCCTCGCCGACCGGTACGCCGTAGCGTTCGGCGAACCGCGCCGCGACCTGAGGGGGCATCATCTCGCCGCCCGACACCGCGATCCGCAGCTCGGGCAGTGCGGGGGGATCGGCGGCGGCGGCGAGCAGTTCGTAGTGCATCGGCACCCCGAACAGGGCGTTGATCCGGTGGTCCACCGCGGTCCGTAGCAGGTCGCGGGCGGAGACCCGGGGTGCGAAGACCACACAGACACCGGCCGCCAGCGAGTGCAGCAGTCCGCCGATCAGGCCGAAGCTGTGCGCCGTCGAACTGAGCAGCAGCAGCCGGTCGCCCTCGCCCGGCATGCCGGGGACCGCGGCGAACGCCTCCAGCTCGGCGGCGAGCGAGCGGGCGGTCCTGCCGATCACCTTCGGCCGCCCGGTGGAGCCCGAGCTGAACTGGACCAGCCGGTGGCCGGTGGTGGCCGGCCCGCCGGTTCCGCGGCACTCGGTGATGACCTCGTACTCGGGCCGGAAGCCGAACGCCGCCCGGACGTTGGAACCGGCGCTGACCATGAACTGCGGTCGGCAGGACGCGCAGAGCGCCTCCACCTCGGCCGGTTTGAACCGGAAATCGAAGAGCAGCACCTGGGCGCCCAGCCGCCACAGCGCGAGCAGCACCTCGACCTGGGTGAAGCTGGGCGGTGTCCGCAGGCCCACGGTGCTGCCCGGGCCGATGCCGTATCCGGCGAAGACCGCGGCCTGCTTGGCCGCCCGTTCCCGTAACTCTCCCCGGGTGACGGTCTCCTGTTGATGTGTCAGGTAGGGCAGGTCGTCGTCCCGCGCGTCGAACAGCCCCCGGACCAGGGAGCTCATCCCGTCGTCCGCCGGGCGGCCGGACAAGCCGTCTCTCGGGTCGTCCATCACGCCGCCCATCAGACCTCCTTGCAGAACTCGCCGATCGGCAGGCCCACATGGCGCTTGTCCTGGGCCAGATAGCCGAGCAGTTCGTCACCGGTCCGCAGGTCGGTGACGTTGAGGACCTTCCCGCCCGGGCCGAGCACCCGTACATGCCAGTCGTCCTGCACGGTCAGGCTGACCAGCCGTCCGTCCTCGGCGTGGGTGCGGATCTCGAGGAGCGGCCGGGACTCCAGCTTGGCGCGGCCGACCACGACCCGCCGGGTGCGGCCGTCGGCGCCGACCGCCAGCAGGGCGGTTCCGGAGCCGACCTCGCTCAGGTAGCTGGTGCGGTTCTCGGGTCCGAGGGTGTACGAGTGCAGGGCACCGGCGTTGACCCGGAAGGGCCGGGTCGGCATGTACGGCAGCGGATGGGTCTCGCTGCAGCAGAGCACGAACCCGGAGGAGTACGAGCCGACGAGGATGCCCTCGTCCTCCTCGAAGTGCGAGCAGGTGTCCACGCAGACCCGGTCGCCGAGCCCGACGTGCCGGATGCTCTCCACGGTCAGCGTGGACAGCTCCAGTTGGGGTGTGGTGGCCTCCAGCAGCCGTGCCAGCGCGAACACCTCGTCGGCGCTTCGGGGCGTGAAGAGGATGCCGTCCGAGCCGCGCTCGAGGACGTCGAAGACGATCGCGGCCTCCTCCAGGTCGGCGACCACGGTCACCAGCTTGCCGTCGGCGGACTCGGCCGCGGCGAGCACGATCTCCAGCGGGATCTTCGTCGGATCGGCGAAGTGGATGACGGTGTACGGCAGCGCCATCGCTCCCGCGCACGACAGCTGCAGGGTGCGGTCGTCCCGTACGTCGATGAGGCCGGCGGCGGGCGTGCCACCGGCGGCACGGTTGTCGGCGGCGAGCGCGTCCAGCTCGTCCTGGGTGGTGAACTTCCGCAAGCGGACGTCGATTCCGGCCCCGGCGGGAGACGCGGCGTCGGCCGCGGACTTCGACCCTTTCGCCTCTTTCGTAATGTCGCCGGGCTTCTTCGCGGCGGCCGTGGCCGGACCCCCGGGGACCAGCACCCGGGTGACCGTCGGCGGAAGCGTCCCGAGCAGCTCGGCATCGGTGGCCACCACTCCGGCCATCCGGGTGTGGACGGCCGCGTCCACCACCGCCTGGAGCTGCGGTCGGGGAACTTCACGGAGATCGATCCATGCGAACCTCATGCGACACCTGCCACGATCGTCGAGTATTGAGTCATGCTCATGTCATCGGCCATCTCATCGGCCATGTCATCGCTCACTCCGTCGGGACGCGTCGCCGGCCCGGCGTCCTCCGGCGTGGTGCCGTCGCCGCCGCGGCCGTGCACGACCGCTGCGAGCCGGGACACCAGAGAAGCCGGTGAGGGCGCCGAGAAGATCCGGCGGCCGACGGCCAGTCCCTGACAGCCGGCGGCCATCACCGCGGTGCCGTACTCGATGAGGTCGGAGCCGTCCGGCGGTCCGCCCGCGGCCAGGACGGGGATGGGGCTGTGGGCCACCACCTCGGCCATCCGGTCGAGCGGCAGGGCGACGGAGGTCTTCACCATGTCGGCACCCAGGTCCGCGGCGACATTGACCAGATGCGCGAGGAGGGCGGGATCGCGCGGGTTCTCGATGCGGGGGCCCCGGGGGTAGATCATCGCGATCAGGGGCATGCCCCACGCGTCGCAGGAGCGGGCCACCGCCCCCAGATCGGCGAGCTGCCGACCCTCGGTGTCCGAGCCGATGTTCACGTGGACGCTGACCGCGTCAGCGCCGAGCCGTAGCGCCTCCTCGACGTCGCCGACCAGCACCTTGGCATCGACATCGGCGGAGCAGGCGGTACTGGCGCTCAGGTGTACCACCAGCGCGCAGCTGCCCAGGATGTCCGGTGCGAGGGCGCGGGCTCGTCCCTTGTGGACGATGATTCCGTCGGCTCCGCCGGCCACCAGTGCCCGCAGCAGGTTGTCCCACTGGCCGGCGGGGACGACCGGGCCGTCCGACACGCTGTGGTCGAGCGGGACGAAAAGGTGCCGGTCATCACCCGCCAACGACAGTCTTCTTAAGCGTAATGGCTTGCCAGTTTTCAGCATGGATAATGCGCCTTCCCAGCCCGAAGGCTGCATGGCAAAGGTCCGGCAGCGGCTTTGAAGTGTCCGAAAAACGACGGTCGTAGAACATTCAAGTTCGACCGCGGATCAGCCTTCATGGGTAATCGCCGGATGGCAAGGTGTGACCATTGGAAAATTTTTATGCCATCGACCGCAAGAATATTGACAGCAATTTGACAGGAATGACGGGCTTGACGGGGCCGAGAGGTGATGGTCGTGGGGTTTTGTGCGGCAAATGACCAGGAAGCGGGTGCAGTGTGCTCTATCTGTATTAGGACGATCTGACCCTGCCCGTAGCCGCATCGAGTGCTTTATTGCTGTTGCCACGTGTCAAGAGGTGCTCATTCTTTCGCCTCCTTGTCGAAATTGAATTCCCGTGATTAGGGTGACAGGCGCACTCCGGTTCGTGTTACATGCGAGGCCGTCCCCACCACCGGAAGTGACCCCCATGCCTGAATTAACGTCCAAGACCGTGCCAGGGACCGCCGGCCCCAGACAGGCCGCGGCACCACCACCGGAAGTGCGGAGCAAGGCCTCGCGGGTCGCCGTCGCGAGCCTGATCGGCACCACGATCGAGTACTACGACTTCGCCGTGTACGGCACCGCCGCCGCGCTCGTCCTCGGACCCGCCTTCTTCCCCTCCGGCAACGCCACCGTCTCCTCCCTGGCCGCGTTCCTCACGTTCGCCGCGGCCTTCCTCTCCCGCCCCCTCGGCGTCGCATTGTTCGGGACGATCGGTGACCGGCTGGGCCGCCGAAAAGCCCTGGTCATGTCCCTCTTGCTGATGGGCGTGGCAACAGTCGGCGTCGGCCTGCTGCCCACGTACGAGACCGCCGGACTGCTCGCTCCCGTACTCCTGGTGACGCTGCGTCTGCTGCAAGGCGTGAGCATGGGCGGCGAGTGGGGCGGGGCGGTGCTGCTCGCCGCGGAACACGCGCCGCCCGGACGCCGCGCGCTGTACGCGTCCATCCCGAATGTCGGCCCCTCGCTCGGCTTCCTGCTGTCCAGCGCGGTCATCCTGCCCACCCTGAACATCGCGGGCCGGGACGGCTTCACGAACGGCGCCTGGCGGATCCCGTTCCTGGTCAGCGCCGTGCTGGTCGTGATCGGGCTGTGGGTGCGTACGACGGTCTCCGAGTCACCTGTGTTCAGTTCCGCGGTTCGCAGTACGGCACGGGTACCGGTACCCGTACCCGTACCGGCACCTGCGTCCCGCTTTCCGCTCGGTACGCTCCTCACACAGCATCCCGGCCGGCTGGTGCTCGGTATCGGCGCGGCGATCGGCGGCTCGGCCGTCTACTACCTGACGATCGTCTACAGCATCTCGTACGGGCCGAAGTCGCTCGGCATCCCCCAGAACACGATGCTGACCGCCGCGAGCATCGGCGCGGCGGCCGGAATCGCCATCACCCTCCCGGTTGCCAAACTGGCCGACCGGATCGGCCGCCGCCCGGTGATGCTGACCGGAGCCGTCGGCTGCGTTGTGTGGGCGGTGCCCATGTACGCCTCCCTGAGCTCCCGCGACGCCCTGGTGATCACCGGCGCCTACACCGTCGGACTCATGCTGCTCGCGCTGATGTTCTCCCCGGTGGCGGCCTTCCTCGCCGAGTTGTTCCCCGCCCGGCTGCGCTACACCGGAGCCTCCGCGGCTTTCATCCTCGCCAACACCCTCGGCGGCGGCTTCGCCCCGCTCGTCGCCACCTGGCTGAACAGCCACTGGGAATCACCGCTCGTCCTCGGCTTCTACACCGGCGGGCTCTGCCTGCTGAGTCTCCTGTGCCTGCTTGCCCTGCCGGAGACCCGCGACCACGAATTCGACGCCTGAGGGGGCGCGCCGTGTGCGCGGCGGGCCTACCCGCGCGAGCCGGCCGGGCGGGCCGATGCTCCCGCGGTGACGGCGGCTCAGCCGCCTCCCGCGTAGGTGATGTTCGGCCGAGGCGGCTTGGCCATGCCGGCTCCGAGGAAGTAGTCGACGTGGTGGGACTGCATGTACCCCTTGAACGTCATGGCGTTTCGGTAGGCGGGGTTGTGCGCGAGCGTGTACAGCCGGGTGTTCGTCGGCTGGTTGGTCGAGAAGATGATCAACTCGTTGTAGGACGCGTTGGTGTACACGGCCTCCTCGCGCCAGTCGCCGAGGATGTCGCCGACAAGGGTGGGCCCGCCCTGGGCGGCCGTGACCGCGCCGTGGTTCCAGGTGCTGACCAGCCGGGGCAGGCTGCCGCTCGCCGTCGGGTTCTGCGGGTCCCACTTCTCGATCTTGCCGCTGTTGAGCAGTTCCATGGTGAGGTCGCCGTCCCACCACAGGCCCAGCTGCGGCCACGGGCGCAACGACGTGTTCGGTTCGGTGAGCTTGTTGGCGGGCGCGTTGTACAGGCCCGAGAAGGACCAGGCCTCCATGCCGGGGAAGCGCGGGTCGACATCGCCCGCCATGCCGCGTCCGACGTCGGCGGGGCCGCCGTTGTGTTTCCAGATGACGGAGCCGTTCGCGGCGTCGTAGTAGTACTCGAGCAGGCCGCTCGGGTTGTCCTGCTGCACGCCGTAGCCCTCCAGGCCCGGACGGCTGGGGTCCATGTCGGCGAGGTGGAAGCGGTCGCCGTGGATGATGCCCTTGGGGCCCATCGAGTAGCGCAGGGAGCCGTTGCCGTTGAGGACGAACCCGATCTCGGCGACCTCGTCCGTCCCGTCACCGTTGACGTCGATGGCGCGGGTGTTGTGCCCGTCGGGTGCGTCCTGGTTGCCGCGCTCCCACGTCCACTGGCGGTCCAGCGAATCGCCGTCGAACTTCCAGGCGCCCATCATCAGGTTGAAGGCCCCGTCGTCGCGCCGGTTCTTCATGTAGGCGACCAGGCTCGGCGTGGTGCCGTTGAGATACGCCACCCCGAGACGTGCGGCCATCGGACCGTCGCCCAGATAAGTGGTCGGTACGGCGGACCAGTTGCGCAGCGCTCCGGTCCGGCCGTCGAGGACGGCCATGAACTGACGTGAGTCGTCCGCGTGCGTCCAGGTCGTCCCGTCCCCGAACCTGACCCCGTCGGCGATCCGGACGGCGACCTCCGCACGGCCGTCGCTGTCGAAGTCGTAGACCGTGACGCCGTCCCAGTGGCCCAGGTCGATCGCGGACGATCCCGGTTCGATGTTGTCCTGGTTCTGGCTGTTGGGCCCCAGGTCGACCTCCCAGAGGAAGTCGCCGTCGCCGCTGTAGGCCTCGAGCTTCTGGGGGGAGGTCTGGCGGTCCACCACGTAGTCGTACTCGCCGTCGCCGTCGAGGTCGCCGACCCAGACGAACTTCACCGGACCGCCGGAGCGCAACGGCACGCGGACCACGGGCTCCGTGGCGTGGTTGGCCGTCAGGGTGAAGGCTGTGCTGGGCGCCTGCTCCTGCCCGTCCACGACCGGAGCCACTCGGTAGCTGTTGGACCGTGTCAGGTCGGCCGTGGAGTCCTGGTAGTTGGTCCCGCCCGTCAGGACGCCGGCGTTGAGCTTGGTGTACGCGCCGCCGCCGGTGGACCGGTACACGTTGAAGCCGATGCCCTCCGGGTCGAGTCCGAGCAGCCGCCAGGAGACCAGTACCTGGGTGCTGCTGGAGCGCACCGCCACGACCCCGCGACCGAGATTCTCCATCACGCGCCCGGCCCGCACCGCCGCGTCGCCGGCCGTGGTCGTGGTGGTGGCCGTGGACGTGGACGCGCTGGGCGAGGCGGGGCTCGCGGGGCCGATGGCCAGGGTGGCGCAGACGGCCAGGACCGCCGAGACAGTGACGGGCCTCCGGTGGGCGGCTCGCCACCGATGCTTTAAGTGCATGACAACCTCCTTAACTCCGGGAAGTTAAAACGTTTACACAGCTGTGATGGAAGCACCATGACGAGTACGCGTCAAGGGAACCGGAGTGGCGACGTCGGCGGCGTCCGCAGAACACCATCTGCTCAGGTCATCGGCCCGATGGACGAAGTCCGCGATCCTCGGCCCGTGTTGACGCGCCTGGTCGCACGCGCAACGATCGGACGGAAACGCTTACATACACATGCCGGACCCAGGAGGCCTGATGCCTCGCCGGACAGCGGCCGACGAGGCATCGGGCCACCCCGCCTCGCGGCGATCCGCGACGTGGCCCAACACGCCGCCGACACGGGTGTGCCCTGGCTGCCGTGGGTGATGCCGGCCGGGACCGGGTTCGGGTGCGCGGGGCTGGTGGCGCGGTTGCACCGCGCCAGGCATCTCACGCCGAGGCCGACCGCGATGGCCGTGCCGAGGTGAGGCTCAGCGGGCCCCGGCCACCTCGGATGCTGTTGGAGCAGCCACCTCGGCCGGGGCCTTGGCCGGAGTGTCGCGCAGGCCGAGGCGCAGGTGCTCCACGTGGTAGAGGGCCTGCTCCAGCAGCTCGGCGACGTGGTTGTCGTAGAGGGCGTAGATGACCGAGCGTCCCCGGCGCTCGCCGGTGACCAGGCCGAGGTTGCGCAGCAGGCGCAGCTGGTGGGAGCAGGCGGACTGCTCCATGCCGACGGCGTCGGCGAGTTCGGTCGCCGCGCACGGGCCCTCCTGGAGGCGGGCGAGGATCCGCAGCCTCGACGGGGTGGCCAGGGCCTGGAGGGTGGCGGCCACGTCGGCGGCGCCCACGGCTTCGAGGCGCTCGCGCGCGGTGGCGGTGGTCTTGGCGTCAGCTCCGTGGCCCATGGCAGTCATCCTACGGAGCCGAACCCATGAACGTATGAATGGGTCTTCATGTGGTCCTGTACGGTGGAGGGAGCGGCACCTGATTCGGGCTGACCGCTGTTTCGCCATGCCGTCGTGAAGGATCTCCGCCCCGATGACCTCCACCCTCGCTCCAGCCCCGGCCAACCCGACCGCTCCCCCACGCCAGGGCGGTGCGCCCCGGCGCCGCACCCGTGTCCTCGCCCTCCCCGAGGCCCGCTGGGCAACCGCGGCCACCGTCTTCTTCCTGCTCGCCCTGCCGCTCCAGCTGACCGGCGCCCCGGCCTGGGCATGGGGCCCGCTGTACGCGCTGACGTACGTGGCCGGCGGCTGGGAGCCAGGCTGGGCGGGCCTGCGAGCGCTGCGTGAGAAGACCCTCGACGTCGACCTGCTGATGGTCGTCGCCGCACTCGGGGCGGCGGCCATCGGGCAGGTCATGGACGGCGCGCTGCTGATCGTCATCTTCGCCACGTCCGGAGCGCTGGAGGCGCTGGCCACGGCCCGGACCGCCGACTCCGTGCGCGGCTTGCTGGACCTCGCGCCCGCCACGGCGACCCGCCTCGACGCCGACGGCAGCGAGATGACCGTCGCCGTCGAGGAACTGTCCGTCGGCGACACCATCCTCGTCCGCCCCGGCGAACGCATCGGCGCCGACGGCCGGGTCCTCGACGGGGCGAGCGACGTCGACCAGGCGACCATCACCGGAGAGCCCCTGCCCGTCGCCAAGGAGAAGGGCGACGAGGTCTTCGCCGGCACCCTCAACGGCACCGGCGCGCTGCGCGTCCGCGTCGAGCGTGACGCCTCCGACACGGTGATCGCCCGGATCGTGCGCATGGTGGAGGAGGCGTCCGAGACCAAGGCACCCACCCAGCTGTTCATCGAGAAGGTCGAACAGCGCTACTCGCTGGGCATGGTGGCCGCGACCCTCGCGGTGTTCCTCGTCCCGCTCGCCTTCGGCGCCAACCTCACCGACTCACTGTTGCGGGCCATGACCTTCATGATCGTGGCCTCGCCGTGCGCGGTCGTCCTGGCGACCATGCCGCCCCTGCTGTCGGCCATCGCGAATGCCGGACGGCACGGTGTGCTGGTCAAGTCGGCCGTGGTCATGGAACGGCTGGGCCAGGTCGACGCGGTGGCGCTCGACAAGACCGGCACGCTGACCGAGGGCACCCCGAGGGTCACCGGCATCCGGCCGCTGACCGGATCCGGGCTGGACGAGGGCGAGTTGCTGGTCCTCGCGGCCGCGGCGGAGCACCCGAGCGAGCATCCGCTGGCACGGGCCGTGGTGGACGCGGCGCGCGAGCGCGGGCTCACCCTGCCGGTGGCGGAGGACTTCGACTCCACGCCCGGTGTCGGAGTGACGGCCACCGTCGACGGGCGCGTGGTCGCGGTCGGCGCACCGGCCCGGCTGCTGAACGGCGCGACGGACGCGAACTCCGCCCGGGCGGCGGTTCTGGCCGGTGAACTGGAGGACGGCGGGCGCACCGCCGTGCTGGTCACCGTGGACGGTACGCCGGTGGGCCTGCTCGGCATCGCGGACCGGCTGCGCCCCGACGCCACCGCCACCGTCGCCTCACTCACGTCCCTCACCGGGACCGCGCCCCTGCTGCTGACCGGCGACAACCCGCGCGCCGCCGCTCGCCTCGCCGCCGAGGCCGGCATCGAGGAGGTGCGCGCCGGACTGCTGCCGCAGCACAAGGTGGGCGCCGTACGGGAGTTGGCGGACGCCGGCCGCAAGGTGATGGTGGTCGGCGACGGCGTCAACGACGCCCCGGCGCTCGCGGCCGCCCACATCGGCGTCGCCATGGGCCGGGCGGGCTCCGACCTCGCTCTGGAGACAGCCGACGCGGTGATCGTCCGCGACGAACTCGCCACCGTCCCCGCCGTGATCTCCCTGTCCCGGAGCGCCCGGAAACTCGTCCTGCAGAACCTGGTCATCGCCGGTGTCTTCATCACGGGCTTGGTGATCTGGGACCTCGTCGGCAACCTACCGCTGCCGCTCGGCGTCGCGGGCCACGAGGGCTCCACCGTCATCGTCGGCCTCAACGGGCTGCGACTGCTGCGTGAGACGGCTTGGAAGCGGGCCTGCGAGTGAGCCGCCGCAAGCGTCCCACCCAAGCGCCGGCGTCCCGGTGCACGGTCACCGTGTGCCGGGGGTGCTGCTGCGGGACGGCCAAGGTTCCCGGCGTCGACCACACCGCCCAACTCTCCACACTGAAGGCCGAGCTGGGGCCGGTCGCCCAGGTCCGGGCAGTGAACTGCCTCGACGCCTGCGAGCAGGCCAACGTCATCGTCGTCCAGCCCTCCTCGGCCGGGCGGGCCGCGGGTGGACGGCCGGTCTGGCTCGGGCTGGTCAATGACTCCGATGCGACGGCCGACATCGCGACCTGGGTCAGGGCCGGAGGTCCGGGCCTCGCCGATCCACCGACGATCCTCGACCTGTACGCGTTCGGTCCGTCCCGGCGAGTGAGGCGCGCGGTGGAGGACTGAAGCGTCGTCAGGCGTGCGCGTGAAGGTCGTCGGGCAGACAGTGGTGGCGGTGCCGCCAGCCGTCCGCCACCTGTACGGCGTCCACAAGGTGTGGATGCTCGTCAGTTCAAGCCGACTCTGCCGACGCCCATGCCTGCCCGCTCCGGCCTCTACGCTGTGTACATGCCTGCTCGCGAGCCCTCGCCGACCGCACCCGATGCGCATCTGCGTCCCCCGGACAGCGCGCGTCTCGCGGAGGCGACCGGGGTGTTCGCGCTGCTGTCCGACGTGACCCGGCTGCATCTGCTGTGGCTGCTCGCGCAGGGGGAATCGGACGTCGGATCCCTGGCCGAGCGATGTGAGGCGTCCCGGACAGGGGTGAGCCAGCACCTGGCGAAGCTGCGGCTCGCGGGGCTGGTGGAGACGCGGCGCGAGGGGCGGCACATCTACTACAGCCTCCGCGACGGGCATCTGCGGCGGCTGGTGATGGAGGCCCTCAGCCATGCCGACCACCGCGTCAGCGGCAAGGCGCCGCACGACTGAGGGCGGTGGCGGCCGGCCGAGGGCCTCCGCGAGGTGTTACTGCTGGGCGCCGGCCCGGCGGCGTACGAGATAGACGGCGCCGCCCGCCACGACGACCACCGCGAGACCGATGCCGACCCATGCGCCGGCCGGCATCCCGCCCTCGTCGTCCTTCTCCTCGGCCTGGGCGGCGGGAGAGGCCGAGGGTTCGGTCGCCTCGGGGGTGGGCGACGGCGAGGTCGCCGTCTCGGACGCGCTCGGGGACGGGCTGACCGGCTTCGCACCCGGTGCCGCCGCCTTGAGCTGCAGAACGGGCGCGGGGTTCTCGCCGTTGTCGTCCAGTTCGATCCAGCGGTCGGTGTGGCCGTCGCTGTAGGTCTGCAGCGTCTTGAAGGCCAGCTCCTTCGCATCGGGGAGCTGCTTGACGACGACGGAGTACTCGGCGTTGACACCGGCCTTCACTGCCGGGCCCTCGACGGTGTAACCGTCGTCGGCGGCCGTGAACTTCCACCCCTTGGGGCCTTCGCCGTAGGTCACGTCCGCGGGGGCTATGCCCTCCGGCACCACCACGCGGATCTTGGTGATCCCGGCGGTGTCGGACTCCGACTCGGCGTCGAAGCTGATCTCGACGTTCTCGGCGAGGGCCTGGGCCTTGTCGGACTCGACCTCGACGTGGGCGGAGGCCGGGCCCGCGGTGAGGAGGAGGGCGGTGGCGGTCGCGGCGGTGACGAGGGTCAGGCGGCGGGTGGTGCTGCGCTTGCTCTTGGCGCGGAACATGGTTGTCTCCAGGCGTGGTACCCGGGACGGCTCAATGGCAGCCCCGGCAGGGTCAGATGGCGTGAGTGAGCCCCACCCGGGGAGGGCCTCTCCGTACCACCACGTCTGCGAGCACTGCCCCCGCGAGGGGCGGCCGTTCCAGCCAGGCGTGAACGAGCGTCGGCAGCCTGGTCTGAGGCGGTGCCGGGCGCTCGGTGAGCAGTGTCCACGCCGTGGCCATGCGTGCGCGTGCCGCCTCGACGGCGGTCGTCAGGCCGCGCGCCAGGGACCAGCACACGCTGTCCGCGCGATGCAGGAGCACGGCCACGAGTACGGCAGCCACCGCGTGGACGGCCGTCATCGCCGGCGAGTCGTGCACCCGGTCGTGCCAGGCCGTGTGGGCATCCATGCCGGGATGCCTGTGCGGGGGCATGGCCGTGGAGGCCGAACCGTCCGGATGCTCCGCCATGAGCCACAGGTGCAGCCCCGCCTGCGCGGCACCGCACACCGCCACGACCGCGGCGAGCGGGCGGGGGCGTCGCGTACCGACCAAGCCCACACCGAAGAGCACCGCGCTCGCCGGCACGGACTGCCGCCACGGCACCGGCCCTTCGGCGACCAGATGGTGCGCGCTCACCCCGAGCACCGTCCCGACCAGCGCGAACACCGCCGCCCGCAGAACGGGCAGCGGCGCGTGGTGCGTCGTCCTAGGGAGCTTGGTCATGGCCCGCCCATCATCGGGCATCGTCCTGCCTGGTCGTGGGCGGGATCCCTGAAGAGGCGGCTCGCCCGGAATTTCGCCCTTCGGGTGCGGTGCAGTGTGCACACGGCAGTGGCCGCGTTCCTCGCAGACCGCGGCCCGCTCTCCTCCTGGCCAGGCTCACCGGACCGCGGTGACCCCGGCGACGGCCGGCCCGAGTGCGGCACAGATGCCGAGCACGCGCTGGACGCTCATCTGGCGCGCTTGTGGTGCGGGCGGATCGTCGCACGAGCCGGCAGACGCCATGACGTACAGCGACGGCTCCTTCCCACTGCGGGCGCAGTGGGAAGGAGCCGTCGGCCGGCCGGCGGGACCGCTCGCGTCAGCGGGTGCCGAGCAGGGAGCGCCAGGTCTCCGGGCCGATGACGCCGTCGACCTGCAAGCGGTGGTTCTGCTGGAAGGCGACCGCCGCCGACTTCGTCCCCGAGCCGAACCTGCCGTCGGCCGCGAGGCCGTAGCCGTAGACGTTCAGCTGCGTCTGCGCTGCCTTCACCGCCTGGCCGGACGAGCCGTACTGCACCGTCTTGATCAGCTTCGACCAAGTGTTCGGGCCGATGACGCCGTCAGCGGCCAGGGACTGGGATTTCTGGAACTGGATCACCGCGGAGCGGGTGTTCGGGCCGAAGATGCCGTCGGCCTCGAGCGTGTAGCCCCGCGCGG
The DNA here is from genome assembly GCF_040654815.1 of Streptomyces sp. NPDC050619. Taxonomy (NCBI): domain Bacteria; kingdom Bacillati; phylum Actinomycetota; class Actinomycetes; order Kitasatosporales; family Streptomycetaceae; genus Streptomyces; species Streptomyces sp. NPDC050619. The sequence continues at coordinate 176,748 of NZ_JBFAIR010000022.1, forward strand.
TCAGCAGCTGCTGGGCGGACCGCACGTCCGCGCCCTTGGAACCGCTCTGGAGGATCGGCCAGGAGACACCCGGGGACGGGAGCTGCCCGCCGCCACCGCCGTCACCCAGATTGACCGGGCGGAAGGGGTCGTAGTTGTCACTGCCGATTCCGTAACTGAGCTGCCGGTGGGTCGTGCCGTACGTACCGCGCTGTTCGTACGCCCAGTAGGCGCTGTGCGACGTGTTGGCCCACTTCTCGAAGATCACTACGTGACGGAAATCGCCGTCAGTGGTGCTGTAGTCGAGCAGCAGGTCACCCTTCTTGAGCTGACTCGTGCTGCTGAGCCGCGTGGTGACGCGCGAGTCGGCCAGCCCGACGGTGTTCAGGCCGGGCTTCCCCAGACCGAGGGCCATGGAGACATAGCCGGAGCAGTCCTGGCGGTAGCCGTCCTTCCACGTGCGCTCCATGCTGTAGGGCACCGGGGCTCCGTTGTCGGCCGTGAGCCAGGTACTGGCCCGGTTGATCATCGTGTCGGGCGAGAGCGTGGCCGTGGCCATGGTCGACAGCTCGCTGACCTGGGTGACGAGCTTGCTGTCGGCCTCGGGCTCGGGCCCGTAGTCGGTGTCCTTCTGGGCGGCGACCGTCGCCGGCTCCGAGGAGTCGCTGTCGGCGAGCGACGGTACGACGGCGATTGCGGCCGCGACACCTCCGGCGGCGACGCCTATGAGAGTGACCTGCGCGCGGCGCGTGAGTCGGCTGCGAAGAGACATGATTCCCCCGTAATTCCTTTTGTTGTGGCACGCCGAGCCGAGTGGGCCGACCAGGGCTTGGTGCCCGGGCCCGGCGTTGTTGCGAAGGACGGGACCAGCCAGGCGATCTCGTCCGGATCACCGGGCGGACCGGAGGGCCACACACGGCCCGTCCCCTCCGGTACGAGGGGACGGGCCACGTGGGTCAGGGGCGCCAGCCGTCCTTGATGCGGCCCTGCGGCACCTGCCAGGTGCCGCCGCACTTCCCGTCGTCGGGGTCGCGCCAGATCTTGCTGGCGTCGGCGTCGTTCGCCTGGCTGCCGGCCGACGGCCCTCGGAAGGACGTGTGGTCAGCTGCAGGTGCGGTAGCTGTAGCCCGCGAGGCGCCAGGAACCGTCCTGGACGAACCCGTACCGGTTGTTGTCGTCGCGCCTCAGGGTGAAGTCGTTGGCCGCGCCGTCGTACTTGAGGAAGAGCGTCCCGGACGTGCTGCCCGAGCTGTACCGCAGCTTGCTGTCCGCCCTGCCGAGCGTCAGGGGGCCGACCCGTCCGTCGTTGTCCAGGCCCCAGCGCGTCTGAAGCCGCTTGGTGGCGTAGGTGGTGTTGGAGCCGAATCTGCCGTCGATGTCCGCGTAGTCGTAGGCGGTGCCGTTGCTCTCCGTCGCGCCCTCGGCCCAGAGGATCTTCTGCCACAGGCAGGTGGCGTTGGAGCTGGCGTAGCTGCTGGACGACAGTGTTCCCTCGTTGCTCCAGTCGTCCGTCCATGTGGTGCCGTAACCGGTGAAGTACCCCTGGGCGGAGGTGGCCGAGGCGGGCGAGGCGCTCACGGCCAGCGCGCCCGTCGCGACGGCGGCGGTGACGGCGGCTGCGAGGCGGGTTCGGGTGGTGCGGAAGTTCATTGTGTTCCTTCCCCAGTTGGCATGCGTCTGCCGGAGCCGACCGCACTTGGCCGGCTCCGCGACGAGACTGCGGGTTCGGCGTGATGTTCGGCCACAGCTGGCGCGGAAGTGACCTCATCCCGAGACGTCCCGCGCGCTGACCTGCTGAGATGCCGCCCGCCGAGTCCCTGCGGCGAGACTGCGACAAGAGGGGATGGCGGATTCCGCGCCAGGGCGGGGTCGCTCCGGGGCGGGTCCCGCTCTGTGATCCCGGTGACAGCTGATGCAGAATGAGGCCGGGACACGGGGGCCGGGCCTGCGGTCCCGGACGCGAGTGGGGGGAAGCGTGTCGCGATGGAAGGAACTGCCCGCAGAACTGCATCCAGACGTTCACCAGCTGATCGTGCGACTGCGCAGGCTGAGGGACCGCAGCGAACTGAGCACGCGGCAACTGGCCGCGAAGACCGGGTACAGCGCGAAGTCGTGGCAGCGATACCTGAACGGCAGGTCTCTGCCGCCCGGAGAGGCCGTCGAGGCGATGGCCCGCGTCGGCGGTGACGATCCGCACCGGCTGCTGGTGATCCATGAGATCGCCGCCCAACGCTGGGCGGAGGGACGGGCAATCGCCACCGACGCCCCCGAGAACCTCTCCGCGACACCGGCACACACCCCCACGGAGCAGCGGCCGTACGGGCGTCACCTGCGCGCCGCGGTCACGGCGGGAGCCTTGGTCACGGCACTGTCCGTCTCCGCGGCGCTCCTGCTGGCCGTGCGGCTCACCGACGCCCGTGCCCAGCTCGCGCACGAGCGCAGCGACGCTGTCGCGGCGGCCCCGGCCACGGTGTCGGAGTCCCTGGTGCCGGTCATCTACACCTGCCGGCTGGAGCAGCGTGACGGCCGCTGGTACGCGGGCCTGAGCCGGACCACGGCCATTCCCCTGTCCAACACCCACGTGGGGCTCGAAGTGGCCGAGGCGCAGTGCCTGCTGCGCCGGGCGGGCACTGCGCCAGGGGAGATCGACGGCGTCTTCGGCCCGAAGACGCGGCGAGCGGTCGAGCTGATGCAGAAGCAGAACGGGCTGGTCGTGGACGGAGTCATCGGCCAGCGCACCTGGCAGGCCCTGCGGAAGGCGTCGCCGAAGTGACCACCGAACACGCTCGGCTGGTCGCGGCGCTGCGGGAGCTGCGGGCAGGTGCCGGGCTGAGTCTGGCGGCACTGTCGGAGCGGACGGCGTACAGCAAGTCCTCGTGGGAGCGTTACCTCAACGGCAAGAGCCTGCCTCCTCGCCAGGCCGTACGGGAACTGTGCCGGCTCGCGAACGAACCGGACGGGCGGCTGCTGGCCCTGTGGGAGATCGCCGAGTCGCACTGGAGCGGACGCGCGGTGGCCCCCGCACCCGCCCCCACCCCTCCCGCGGACGAGTCACCGCGGCCACAACCTCAGGAATCGCCGCCCGCCGGGACCGGGCGGCGGCGACTGAGCAGGGGCAGGCTCCTGGTGGTGCTGGCGTCGGCGTACACAGTGATCGTCGGTGGTGCCGCGGCCCTGCTGTTCCTCCTGCTGCCGGGCTCGGGCTCGGGCTCGGAGGCTCAGGAGGACGAGTCGTTGCCGGCCTCCATCCCGTTCTCCCTCGCTCCCCAATGCCACGGAGCCGCCTGCGAGGGCCGGGACCCGATGCGCCTGATCTGCGGCATCGGCCCCGACACCCTCGCCTCGTACCGCACGGCCACCGGCGCCCACGTCGAGCTGCGCCACAGCAAGAAGTGCGGTGCGAGCTGGGCCCGGATCTGGTGGACCGAGATCGGCGACCGGTTGGACGTCACGGCAGGCGGCCCGACCCACACAGTGCGCATCAAGAACAAGGACGATGCGGCAACCTTCATCTATACCGAGATGACCGAGGTCCGTCCCGGCAGCACCGTCCGGGCCTGCTTCCGGCCCGCGTCGGCCGACGGCGAACGGGAGTGCTTCGAGGCCCGCGTGGGCGGGGCCGCCACCACGACCCGGCCGCCCTCACCCGCAGTAGCGTCAGGCCTTCGCGAGTAGCGTCCGGTCCTCGGGCGTGTCGATGCGAAGCTTCGCCGAGTCCGACTTGGAAGAGAGGGCTGCTGAGCGGCGCATCGCCAACGTCGCCCAGGTCGACGCACTCGCCGAAGCCATCGGCATGCGGTGGCGGCTCATGGGTCTACCTCGGCGCGTCCGGTCCGATGCGGCCCGAGGAACTGGCCGGCCTCCGTCGCCGAGACGTCGACCTCGACCCTCTGCGGATTCGGGTTCGCCTCGCTGAGCCGGAGAGGATGAACGGACGGCGCGTCCGAGGCGACACGAAGTCCGACGCGGGCACGCGGACTGTGGTCCTTCCCGCGTTTCTCCGCGTCGGCATGCCTGAAGCCTTCCGGTTCTACGATCTCCGCAACACCGGACACACGCTGTCCACGCGCTCGGGCGCCACCCTCGAGGACACGATGGTCCGCGCCGGGCAGCCCTCGGAGAAGGCGGCGCTGATCTATCAGCACTCCGACGACGAGCGACAGCAGGAGGTTGTTGCCGGACTCGACGCAAAAAGGCCCAGGTCTATGACCTGGGCCTTCGTTGTGGAGCGGGTGACGAGAATCGAACTCGCGCTCTCAGCTTGGGAAGTTCAGGGCGTCTAGAGCGTGCTACAGGCCTGACCTGCGGCGGCGCGACGCAGACGCGCCGTAGACGGTCGATTGGTTCCCCGCTGTTCCCCGTGGTTCCCCGCACGATCTGGCACGAGTCATTCGTCGTCGCACCGCTCCAAGACGAGGGCTATGGAGCCTTCTTCGAGCCCGTTGTTCTCCTCCAGATGGAGATGAGCACCGTCTGGAGTACCGTCCTGGGCGAGCGTGAGGAGATGGCCGGCCACTCCCACGTTAAGACTCTGGTGGTTCCGTCGGCCACCGCACTTGAATGGTCATCGACGGAGCAGCGCTGGGTTGCATGGGTCATGACTTCTTCGTCCTGAATGAGGTTCGGTGAAGGCCACCATCAGTCTTGATGGTATTGCCCCTGTTCAGGGCGTTGGTGCGGATAATTGTGGGGTGGTCACGCGGGGGTGCGAGGAGCGAATCGGCTCCCCTATGGCTCCCAGGTGATACGTCCTGCTCCCAAGGCTCTCAGGGGAGGGGCGCCGGAGCGGGGAGCCGGATGGCGGCGGGCCGGAGACCGCACAGCGGCCGGGCGGGAGGCGTGAATGCCTGACACATTGACTCTCGCCCTGATCGCCCTGGTCGGCTGCTTCGTGGTGCGTGAATCTCGGCGCGACGAACGACTAGGCGCTGCGGTCTTGGTCGGCGTTGCCGTTGTGGCACTGATGCTGACGCTCTACGGGGCAGGTCCTGACTGACAGCGGTCGGCTGTAGCCCGCTTGGAGGCCAGCGGGCCGACAGGGGTCTGACCCGCGATGCGGTTCAGACCCCTGTCCTGGTGTTTCGACTGTCGGGGTGGCGGGATCTGAGCCCACGGCCTCTTCGTCCCGAAGCAACTCGGTCTGGAGAGCAAGTGGCGGGACGAGCTACTCAACCAGTGTCCTTCTTGTCGTGTGCCCGGCGCCGCTTCGGTCGAGGAAGGACATGATCGAGGATCGCGCCTGCGGCCGTTACCGCGCCCACGATCAACAAGACGATGGAGGCGATGCGTAGCCCTCCCTCGCCGTATAGGGCCTGGTAGCCGAACCAAGCCACGGTGATGCAGGTCATCAGGCCGCTGCCAAGTCGCCTAAGGCGCGGAGCCATGCGCACTCCCAAGTCAGGTATGCCCGCAAACCGGGCCCCTGAGTGTGGCACGGGCCTGTAGCGCGGACTGAGGCGGCTCGGGACCTGAGCATCCGTTGCCAAGACCATAGTCAGGTCTCGGCATCCCGGGCATTTCGGCCCGGGAGGTCCGTCTCGTCACCAAAGCGTGAGGGCTTCGGTTTGAGGACGGTCTCTCGTTTCCGTCTGCCGCTGGCGCGGCAGGTTTGCGCC
>NZ_JBFAIR010000023.1:0-15245 GCF_040654815.1 Streptomyces sp. NPDC050619
CCGGATCTGGAAGCCCTGTAAGGGGTGGAGGTGACCGGTACTAATAGGCCGAGGGCTTGTCCTCAGTTGCTCGCGTCCACTGTGTTAGTTCTGAGGCAACGACTGTTTCCGGTTGTTTGTTTCATAGTGTTTCGGTGGTTATAGCGTGAGGGAAACGCCCGGTTACATTTCGAACCCGGAAGCTAAGCCTTACAGCGCCGATGGTACTGCAGGGGGGACCCTGTGGGAGAGTAGGACGCCGCCGAACAATTCTTGAGAAAACCCCGTACCGGGCCGGTACGGGGTTTTCTGCATTTCAGGGGGCGTTTAGGCTCGTAGGCATGCGCTATGACCTCGTCATCTTCGACAACGACGGTGTTCTCGTCGACAGTGAGCCCATCTCCAACAAGCTCCTGGCCGGCTATCTCACCGAGCTCGGGCATCCGACCTCGTACGAGGACTCCCTTCGTGACTACATGGGCGCCGCCATGCACCGCGTACACGATCTCGTGGAGGAGCGGACCGGGCGGCGGTTGCCGCAGGACTTCGACGACGTCTTCCATGCGCGGGTGTTCGCCGCGTTCGAGCGGGAGTTGGAGCCGGTGGTCGGGGCCGTCGGTGTGCTGGAGAAGCTTGCTGCGGACGGGGTGCCGTACTGTGTCGCGTCGTCCGGGAGCCATGAGCGGATTCGGGTCGGGCATCGGAAGACCGGGCTGGATCGGTGGTTCGACGAGGGGCGGATCTTCAGTTCGCAGGATGTGGGGCGGGGGAAGCCGGCGCCCGATCTGTTCCTGTACGCCGCTGAGCGGATGGGGGTCGCGCCGGCGCGGTGTGTCGTGGTCGAGGACAGTCCGCTGGGAGTGCGGGCGGCTGTCGCGGCCGGGATGGATGTCTATGGGTTCGTGGCCATGACGCCCGTCGACAGGCTGGTGGGCGCCACTCAACTCTTCGCTGACATGGGGGAATTGGTCGACCTGCTGGTCTGACATCCGAGCGAGTGGGAAGCTGAGGAAAATTCATTTTCGGCTGGACCTACCCACGAGTACGACGGGGGCCATACGCTCGCCGCCATGACTGATGTGCTGCGGCGGGGTAGGGCCTCGCTGGCGTTCAGCTTCTTCGCGCAGGGCGTCGCCTTTGCTCTGCTGGTGACGCGTATTCCGGCCATCCAGGACCGGTACGGCGTCTCCGACGCGCTGCTGCCCGCCTTCCTGGCCGCGGTGCCCGTCCTCGCCGGAGTCGGGAGTGTCACGACCGAGCAGTTGGTGAAGCGGATACCGCCCAGTCGGGTGTTGCGCTGGTCCCAGCCCGTCGTGCTCCTGGCGCTGCTCGGGGTGGGGCTCGGGGAGCGGATGCTCGAACTGGCGCTCTCGCTCGCCGCCTTCGGGCTGGCCGTTGGTGCGCTGGACGCCTCGATGAACATGCTCGGGGTGAGTTTGCAGCGGTCCTACGGGCGCAGCATCATGCTCAGCTTCCACGCCGTGTACAGCTTGGGCGGGATATTGGGGGCCTCGCTCGCGTGGGTGGGGGCGCACTGGCATCTGGCGTTGTGGGTGTCGTATCTGCCGGTGGTGGCGGTTTTGTTGCCGGTCGCTCTGGTGGGGAGTCGGTGGTACGTCGACGACCGGGGCGTCGACGTAGTGAAGGGGGAGGGGGGCGCCGAGGGTGGGCCGGTCGTCTTCAAGTTGTTGTTGCCGCTGTGTCTGGTGATGTGCTTCGCGTATATCGGGGATTCAACCGTTTCCAACTGGAGTGCGAAGTATCTGCAGGATGTGCTGGGGAGCAGTGAGCAGCTGGCGACGGTGCCGTACAACGTGTACATGGTGACCACGCTGCTGGGGCGGGCCATCGGGGACTTCGGGGTGCGGCGGTTCGGGGCCGTGGCGGTCGTCCGGTGTGGGGCGGTGGTGGCCGCGGTCGGGTTCGCGGTGGTGGCCGTGGCGCCGGGGGCGTGGGTGGGGATGCTGGGGTTCACCTTGTTGGGGCTGGGGTTGTGTGTGCTGGTGCCGCAGACGTTCGCGGCGGCCGGGCGGTTGTTCCCCGGGGCTTCGGATGCGGCCGTGGCGCGGCTCAATGTCTTCAACTATGTGGGGTTTTTGATCGGTTCGCCGTTGGTGGGGGCGTTGGGGGACGTGTGGACCTATCGCGGGGCCATGCTCGTGCCGATGGTGTTGGTGCTGGTGACGCTCGTGTACGCCCGGTCGTTCGCCGCTCAACCGGACCGATACGGTGGCGGGCATGAGCGGCCGCGCACAGCTGATGTGGGACGAGGCAGTAACGGGGTATGACTTCGGGCCGGACCATCCGATGGATCCGGTCCGGCTCGCCCTGACCTGGAGGCTTGTTCAGGCCTTCGGGCTTGATCGTGAGGTGGAGGTCGTGGCCGCCAAGCCGGCCGGGGAGTCGACGTTGCGGCTGGTCCACCGGGAGGACTACGTCGAGGCCGTGAAGGCGGCTTCCGCGGATCCATGGGTGGCGGATGCGGCGTATGGACTGGGGACGGTGGATGATCCGGCGTTCGCCGGGATGCATGAGGTGTCCGCGCTGATCGCGGGCCAGTCGGTGGGGGCGGCGGAGGCCGTGTGGCGGGGGGAGGCGTTGCATGCGGTGAACTTCGCGGGTGGGTTGCATCATGCGATGCCGGGTGGTGCGTCGGGGTTCTGTATTTACAACGATGCGTCGCTGGCTATCGCTCGGTTGTTGGAGCTGGGGGCCGAGCGGGTCGCTTATGTGGATGTCGATGTGCATCACGGGGACGGTGTGCAGGCGGCGTTCTGGGAGGATCCGCGGGTTTTGACGATCTCGCTGCACGAGCATCCTCGTACGTTGTTTCCGCAGACCGGGTGGCCCGAGGAGACGGGGGCCGAGAGTGCGGAGGGGGCGGCGGTGAATGTCGCGTTGCCGGCGGGGACCGGGGATGCGGGGTGGCTGCGGGCGTTTCACGCGGTCGTGCCGGAGCTGATCGCCGATTTTCGGCCGCAGGTGCTGGTGACTCAGCATGGGGCGGATACGCATTTCGAGGATCCGTTGGCTCATTTGGCTGTGTCGCTCGATGCGCAGCGGGCTGTGCAGGTTGCCTGTCATGACCTGGCGCACGAGTACGCCGAGGGGCGGTGGGTGGCGTTGGGCGGGGGCGGGTACGCGGTGGTGGATGTGGTGCCGCGGTCGTGGACGCATCTGGTGGGGATCGCTGCGGGGCGGGAGATCGCGCCGGAGAGTGTGATTCCGGAGGGGTGGCGGCAGGAGGTGTTCGCGCGGACGCGGCAGTTGGGGCCTGCGCGGATGACTGATGGGCGGTGGCCTGTGGGGTGGGCGGGGTGGGAGGCGGGGTACGACCCTGCGGATCGGTTGGATCAGGCGGTGTTGGCGGCTCGGCGGGCGGTGTTTCCGTTGCGGGGGCTTTTGGCTTAGCGGGGGGTGGTGGGCTGGGGGGAGTTTTTTCGCCCCCGCCGCCCCTACCCGTCCCATCCCCAGGGGCTCTGCCCCTTCGGCCCCGCCAGGGGGCTCCGCCCCCTGGACCCCCGATCGGCCTGAACGGCCTCGTCCTCAAACGCCGGACGGGCTGAGATGCCTGGACCGGCGTTACGCCAACTGTGCGGTGTTTCCCTGTTCGTATCGCGTGCCCGGCTCCTGTCCGCCACCATCGCTCCCGTGTTGAGTACCGGTGCCCTGCGCGCCCATCTCCTTGCTGCGCGGCTTGCTGGGGTTGTGGCTACGGCTCGGGAGGAGAGTCTGCGGAGTTATCGGCTGTTCGCGGCGCGTGATCCTCGGGTGTTGATCGGGATCGATCCTGTGGGGGCGTGGCGGCAGCGGGATCTGGTCGGGTTGATGGCGGAAAAATGTGGGGTTTCTGCCGATCCTCGATGTACCGAAGGTCGTGATGTGATTGATCCGGAGCGTACTTTGGTCGCTTTGGATGCCTTCGCGGAGCGGATCGGAACCGCGGCCCAACGCGGTGCGGCCGTCCTCCTCGGCACCGGGCACCCCCATCGGCTGCTCGGCTTCTACGCCGCCTTGGCGGACGCGCTGTCGGCGGCGGGGTGTACCGTCCTCACCCCCGCGCAGGGTCACTCTGTCGACATAACGACCCGGTTCGGTCTACGCACGTACAACCTTGACTACGTACGAGGAGTCGCGCTGGTGCGGGAACCGGGCCCGGCTCGCCCTGGTTGTGCGACGGGCACACACACGCACTCGCCGCTCCCGGTTCGTACCGTTCTGGCCGCTGCGGCCGAGGCCGGCGGGCCCTTGCCCGAGCTGGTTGTCGGGGACCACGGGTGGGTCTGCGGAGCAGGTCAGCTGGGGTTTGAGGCCATTGGGCTGGCGGATACGGATGACCCCGCGCTCTTTGTGGGGGAGGCGGAGGGGGCCGTGTCCGTCGTCGTTCCACTTGATGACGCTGTGCGGTCTGATTACTACCGGCCGCTTACCCGCTACGTACTCAATCGAGCGTGTCTGTCACAGTAGGCCGCCGATGGGTGCACCTCTTCCCCACTTGCATCATCCGCCCCTACATTGGGGAGTGAGCACGCAACGACGAAGAGTCACCGGAAGGGGAAGCCGGTGGCCGTCGAGTGCGGAAGGTTCAGGTGTGTCATGGCTGCTGAGCAGAGGCCTCTGAGCGAGGTTGTGTTCCTGACCGTGGCGGAAGTCGCCGCGGTGATGCGAGTGTCCAAGATGACCGTGTACCGCTTGGTGCACAGTGGTCATCTGCCCGCGATCCGGGTGGGGCGGTCCTTCCGCGTCCCGGAGAATGCGGTTCACGAGTACCTCCGCGAGAGCTATGTGGGGGTGGAAACCGCCTGATGGCTGTGGTCGGGGGAGATCCTCAGGGCACTTCGGGATCTCTCCCGACCTCCTCGATTACGACCTCAGCGCTCGGACGGGTAGGCTGGCCCCTTGTAGGTCGTATGGGCCCATGGCGCCCAAACACCGAGTGATGAGAAGTGAGCGAGGGTAGTCGTGGGCTCTGTTATCAAGAAGCGGCGCAAGCGGATGGCCAAGAAGAAGCACCGCAAGCTGCTCAAGCGCACGCGCGTTCAGCGTCGCAACAAGAAGTAAGCGGCGCCGCGCAGGTAGCGTGTTTGTGGCCCCCCACCCGAGCCGGTGGGGGGCCACACGCGTGTTGTGGGCCGGATGTCGTCACCTCATGCATTGGGCAGTCATCACAGCGCAACAACAACCCGCTAAGTTGGCCGAACACGGGGAACGCGGCGGAGTACGAGGGCTGGAAGGAAGGCGCTGATCTTGGGCAAGGTCGTGCTCGTGACCGGAGTGGCCCGTCAACTGGGGGGCCGTTTCGTCCGACGGATCCAGCGTGACCCGCAGGTGGACCGGGTCGTCGCCGTGGACGCGGTGCCGCCCGAGCACCATCTGGGCGGTGCCGACTTCATCCAGGCCGACATCCGGCAGGCCGGCATCGCGCGGGTGCTCGCGGAGACGGCCGCCGACACGGTCGTCCACATGGACGTGACCGCGACCGCGCTCGGCAGCGGCAGCCGGACCTCGGTCAAGGAGACCAACGTCATCGGCACCATGCAGCTGTTGGGGGCCTGTCAGAAGTCGCCGACGGTCAAGCGGCTCGTCGTGAAGTCCAGTACCAACGTGTACGGGTCCGCGCCTCGCGACCCGGCCGTGTTCACCGAGACCACCCCGCCCAAGTCGCTGCCCAGCGGCGGGTTCGCCAAGGACACGGTGGAGGTCGAGGGGTATGTGCGCGGGTTCGCGCGGCGGCGGCCGGACGTGGCCGTGTGCGTGCTGCGGTTCGCCAACATCCTCGGCCCGACCGCGGACACGCCGCTGGTCTCGTACTTCTCGCTGCCGGTGCTGCCGACCGTGTTCGGCTACGACCCGCGGCTGCAGTTCGTGCACGAGGACGACGTGATCGAGGTGCTGCGGATCGCCTCGCACGAGCCCGAGCGCGGCACGCTCAACAGCGGCACCTTCAACATCGCCGGCGACGGCGTGCTGTTGCTTTCGCAGTGCTCCCGGCGGCTCGGACGACCCACCGTGCCCCTGCTGCTGCCTGCCGTCACCTGGGCGGGCTCCCTGGTGCGTACGCTGGGCATGACGGATTTCTCGCCCGAGCAGATCCGGCTGCTCACCCACGGCCGGGTCGTGTCGACGAGCCAGATGCGTGAGACGCTCGGGTTCCAGCCGAAGTACACGACGGCTCAGACGTTCGCGGACTTCGCGCGCAGCCGCGGACCCGGACTGCTGCCGCCACAGGCCCTGGCGGGGGCCGTCGACCGGATCGCCGCGCTGCCCCTCGCGGGCAGCGGTCACCCCCCGACGCCGAGCGCCAACTGAGGAGCGCATCAACGATGGCGGACGCCAAGGTCATTCCGTTCGACGACGACCGGTCCCGCGGGAGCGCCGTACAGCGGCCGCCGCGGCGCCGGAGCGCGGGAAGCCGACGCAAGGGCACGGAATCCGCGCTGGTACGTGAGGTACAGCCCCTGCCCAGCAGGGCGCCCGCGCAGGATGATGTTCCTGTGACCCGTGAGCAACAGCCGCCCGAGAAGCCGCAGGACGAGGACGGGCACGGTGGCCTGGAGCGGCGTATCGCCGGCGGCCTCGCCTTCCTGCGCCGCCGCCTCACCGGGGACTACGAGGTCGACGACTTCGGCTTCGACGAGGAGTTGACCGACCAGGTCCTGATGTCCTTGCTGCGCCCGCTGTACGAGAAGTACTTCCGGGTCGAGGTGAAGGGCATCGAGAACATCCCGTCCGAGGGCGGCGCCCTGATCGTCGCCAACCACTCCGGGACGCTCCCGATGGACGGCCTGATGATGCAGGTCGCCGTGCACGACAACCACCCGGCGGGCCGCCATCTGCGGCTCCTCGCGGCGGACCTGGTCTTCATGCTGCCGGTGGTCAACGAACTGGCCCGCAAGCTGGGCAACACCCTGGCCTGCACGGAGGACGCGGAACGCCTCCTCGGCCAGGGCGAGCTCGTCGGAGTGATGCCGGAGGGCTTCAAGGGCGTCGGCAAGCCCTTCAGCGAGCGTTACAAGCTTCAGCGCTTCGGCCGGGGCGGCTTCGTCTCCACGGCGCTGCGCCACGGCACCCCGATCATCCCGTGCTCGATCGTCGGGGCCGAGGAGATCTACCCGATGATCGGCAACGCCAAGACCGTGGCCCGGCTGCTCGGCTTCCCGTACTTCCCGCTGACGCCGACCTTCCCGTGGCTGGGCCCGCTGGGCGCGATTCCGCTCCCGACCAAGTGGACGATCCAGTTCGGCGAGCCGATCCCGACGGACGGCTATCCGCCGGAGGCGGCCGAGGACCCGATGCTGATGTTCAACCTGACCGACCAGGTCAGGGAACAGATCCAGCACACCCTCTACAAGCTGCTCGTGCAGCGCCGGTCGGTCTTCTTCTGAGCCCTGGGCCTCTTCGCTCGTGTACGACAACGGGGGCGCCCCTCCTGAGAAGGGCGCCCCCATCGTCGTACGGAGGCTACTGGCCCGTGTCCTCGCCGTCGATGCCCAGGCCGGGCAGCAGGCCGGGGAGCAGCGGGGGGAGGGTGACGTCCGGGTCGGGGGTCGGGGGCTTGCTGGTGGACGGGGAGGCGGTTCCGGTGTCCTGCGGTGGGTCGAGCAGGCCGCCGGTGTTGCCGCCGAGCAGGCCCTCGCCCTCGCTGCCGGAGCCGGCCGACCTGCTGGGGCTCTGACTGCCGGTGCCGCTGCTGTCGGACGAGCTGCCGTGGCCCGTGCTGGGCTCGGCCGGCCGGTCGGAGCCGGACGAGGTGTCGGAGGACGCCGGTCCGGAGCCCTGACGTTGACCGCTGCCGCTGTCCTGGGCCGGGGGTTGCGGGAGGAGGGACTGTAGCGGGGCGACCTCTTCGTCTATGGCGTCGAAGACCGACGACACCTGGTCGCTGACGTCACCGAGCTGGACGGGCAGCCTGTCGCGCAGGGCGCCCCAGGTGTCGCGGTGCGAGAGCGAGAAGGTGGAGAGGGCCTGGATGGGGCCCAGGGAGTCGGGGTCGCGGGCGTACGCCGCGGTCAGCAGGCGGTGGCCCTCGGAGGCGTCGTACCGCATGCCGGACAGGGCGCGGCGGATCTCGCCGAGGGACTCGTGGTCGAGGGGGCCGCCGCGGTCGCGTTCCATCAGCCGGCGGGCCTCGCTCAGGCGGGTGGAGGCCTGGTCGAGGTAGGCCACGCCGCGCTCGTCGTCGCCGTCGGACAGGTAGGTGAGCTTGAAGTCCTCGATGCCTCGCTTGAGCCCGTACAGCGAGTCACCGGGCAGGGCGTCCGAGCTGGCAGCGGCGACTCCGCCGAAGGCTCCCGCGGCAACGCCGACGCTGAGCCCGCCGGCGGCGAGGCCCTTGGTCAGCCGGGAACGGGGCCGGAGCCGGCCCAGCGGGCTCGCCCGGTGAGCTCCCCGGGCCCGGGGGGATCGCTGCTCGGGCACGGAAGGGTCCGCGGCCTTGCCTCCGGGAACCGTGCCCTCCAGCAGCATGGCCTCCATGGCGGCCACGAGCTGCGCCCGCTGGACGACCTTGACCTCGGGGTCCAGCATCGGTTTGGGCAGCTCGGCGAGGTTCGACGCCAGGGCCGACAGGCGGCCCTGCTCGGTCTGTTCCGCAGCAGTCGGGGCCGGGGCCGGTCCTTCGGACTGCTCGGCCGCCGTGCCCCGGTCGGACTGCTCCTCCAGGGCCTGGGCGAAGGCGTTGGCCCGCCGGTGCGCCGATACGTTCGCGATCACTGGCGGCACCTCCTCTCGTCAAGACGGTCGACTCCCCAGGGGGTCCTGAGGGTTGCACGCCCTGACCACAAGCACACGATCGAGTGATCGAAGTCGGCCAGGGAGTGACCACAGGGAGCCTGCATCCCGCACAACGAGTGGCGCGGCACTTGGGTTACGGACGACGAATGATCGGATGGGGAAGGCAACGGACTTTCACCGAAAGCGAGTTGATGATGACCGAGCGTGCGCTGTCAGCGCGCGTCGTCCGGGAGGAGGCGGGCGAGCGTGCGGACGGCCCGGTACTGGAGGGTCTTGATGGCGCCCTCGTTCTTGCCCATGACACGGGCGGTCTCGGCGACCGAGAGGCCCTGGAGGAAGCGGAGCGTCACGCACTCCTGCTGCTGGGGGTTGAGCCGTCGTACGGCGTCGAGTAGCGCGGCGTTCGAGAGGGACTCCAGGACGGAGTCCTCGGGTGAGCGCTCGACCTCGTTGGCGTCGAGCATCTCGCCGGTGGTGACCTCCAGCCGGAAGCGGCTCGACTTGAAGTGGTCCGCGACGAGGTTGCGGGCGATGGTGACGAGCCAGGCGCCGAAGTCGCGGCCCTGCCAGGTGAAGGTGCCGATTCTGCGCAGGGCGCGCAGGAAGGTCTCACTGGTGAGGTCCTCCGCGGTCGCCTTTCCTCCCACCCGGTAGTAGATGTACCGGTACACGGTGTCGCTGTACTGGTCGTAGAGGCGGCCGAAGGCGTCGGACTCGCCGGCCTGGGCGCGTTCCACCAGGTCCATCATGCGGGCGCTGTCGCTGTCCGCGGCGGGACGGCGGGCGGTGGGGGCGCCGGTCGAGCGCCCCCGTCTGCCGACGGCGGCGCTGCCGTCGGCGAGTGCATAGCACGGGCCGACGGGTGCGGTGGTTACGGCAAGGGCGGGGACGGCGTACGCGGTGGGGACGAAGCCGCGCAACAGGTCTTGGACCGTTGCGCGCAGCGTAGCCAGGCCCGAGGCGTCAACCCCGACGTGTGGGTACACGGGACTCCCAGAGGCAGAGCTTCCATCACGTGCAGTGCCGGACCTTTCACCCGTCGTAGCGACGGAGGGGGGACCGGTTTGCGTCTGAGGAGAATAACGCTTCGTACAGGCGCTGCTACACCGGGTTGCTCAAATCATCGATTACGTCGCTTCTGTAACCGATTGGGAGCCGATCAAGTGCCGCACAGTGACCGGTTGTTGATTGGATTCCGTCACTTTCCGTCTGGCTCCGGGGCGTGTTGTGGCCGTGTGCAGCCAACGTGACTGAACAGGGGGTTGCGCGGGTATGCCCGGCGGATTGGTGTGTTCGGCCCCGCCACCGGAGTTCAGTGGCGGTCGAAACCGAACGGAGCGAGGGCATCGGGGCGACGGCCGGTGACGAGGTACTCGGCGAGGTGGTGGCCGGTGGCCGGGCCCAGGGTGACGCCTAGCATGCCGTGGCCGGTGGCCGCGTAGGCGTTGTCGTGGCCGGGGACGCGGTCGATCACGGGGAGTCCGTCGGGGAGGAACGGGCGGCCCCCGACCCAGGGGTCGCGGATAAGGCCGAACAGGTCGTCCGGGTCGTCGAACCAGGGGCCCAGGTAGTGCCGGCTGGCGAGGGCGACGGCGACGATGCGGCGCCAGTCGAGCCGGTTGTTGTTGCCGCTGAGCTCCATCGTCCCGCCGATCCGCGTGGTGCCGCCGATCGGTGAGGCCACCGCCCTGCGCTCGCCGAAGTACAGCGTGTGCCGCGGCGCCGGGTCCAGGTCCACCGAGAAGCTGTAGCCCTTGCCCGCCTGGAGCGGCAGCGGATGGCCCAGCTCACCCAGCAGCCGCGAGGACCGCATGCCGGCCGCGACGACCACGGCCGCGCACCGCATCTCGCCCTGGGTGGTGCGCAGCCCGGTGACGCTCCCTCCCGCGGACCGGCGGAACCCGATGACCTCCGCGTTCTCGTGGACCTTCACCCCCGCCGCGGCGAGTGCTTCGCCGAGCCCGCGGGAGAACGCCTCCGGATCGACCACGCCCTCTCCCTCGACGAGATACGCCGCACGCACCGCGGGCGACAGCGCGTCGTCCAGCAGCCGGGCCGCGTCGCCCGTGGTGACGTCGTCGGGCAGCGGGTAGCGGCCGTCCGCCATCTCCCGCTGGACGGCGAGGTGGTGGCGGGCCTCGGCCGGGGACAGGAAGGCGTGCACCATGCCGGGCCGGGTCAGTGTCGTGGTGACCCCGGCCTCGCGCAGGGCGTCGAAGAGGTCGAAGGTGTCGCGGTTCAGCTCGGCGATCGCCGTGTAACCGCGCCGGAAGGCCGCGGGTGTGCTGCTGCGCCAGAACCGCCACAGCCAGCGTACGAACGCCGGATCGGGCAGCGGGCGCAGGTAGAGGGGCGAGTCCGGGCGGCCCAGCGAGCGCAGGGCGTAGCGCAGCACGCCAGGGGCAGGGACGGGTGTCGAATGGCTGAGGCACACCCAGCCCGCGTTGCCCCGGGAGGCTCCGGAGCCCAGGGCGCGCCGCTCGACGACCTCGACCTGCACGCCTGCCCGGGCCAGGTAGTACGCCGTGCACAGCCCTACGACACCACCGCCGACGACCACGACGGGAGCGTCCCCGACCAGGCCCGCGCGGCCGGCCGTCATCACGTGGTTCCGTACGAGGCGAGGAACTCCCGCGTTCGGGCCTGGGCCGGGTTGTCCAGGACGTCCTGCGGACTGCCCTCCTCCACGATCCGGCCGCCGTCGACGAAGACGACGTGGTCGGAGACCTCACGGGCGAACGGCAGTTCGTGGGTGACCAGCAGCATCGTCATTCCGTCCGCGGCGAGTTCCCGCATCACGCTCAGCACTTCCCGGGTGGCCTCGGGGTCCAGGGAGGACGTCGGCTCGTCGAAGAGGAGCACCTCGGGTTTGAGCGCGAGGGCGCGGGCGATGGCGACGCGCTGCTGCTCGCCGCCGGAGAGCTGCTCGGTGCGGGCGAGGCCGCGGTGGGCCACGTTGACCCGGCGCAGCAGGGCGACGGCCCGTTCCAGTGCCACCTGCTCGGGCACGCCCGCCTTGCGTTGCGCCAGGATGACGTTCTCCACGGCTGTGAGGTGCGGGAAGAGGTGGAACCGCTGGAAGACCATGCCGACGGTGCGGCGCAGCCCGGGCAGGTCGCGGCAGACCATGCGGCCGCCGCTGTGCACGACCTCGCCGCCCACCTCGACTGTGCCCTGGTCCGGTCGTTCCAGCAGGTTGACGCAGCGCATCAGGGTGGACTTGCCGCCGCCGCTCTGTCCGATGACGCTCACGATGCGGCCCCGGTCGACCTCCAGGTTCACGTGGTCGAGCACGAGCCGGCCGTCGAAGGACTTGCACAGCCCCTCGATGCGGATGACCGCCTCGGTCCCCGGGGACGCGGCCGTGGGTGCTGTGGTGACGGGCTCGGTCACAGCGCTGCCTCCTTGTGGACCTTCTGGGCCTTCTGGGCCGCGACCGGTTCGAGATCGGCGGCGAGCAGTGCGCGGGCGGCCCGTACGCGCCGGCGGCGCCACGGGGAGATCGGGACACCCGCTCGTACCTTGCGCTCCAGCAGCAGCAGGAGCTGGGAGAGCGGGTAGCACAGGGCGAAGTAGATGGCCGAGATCACCAGGTACACCTCCAGCGCCCGGAAGGTGGCCGAGGTGATCAGCCGCCCCTCGGACATCAGCTCGGCGGCGGAGATGGTGACCAGGAGCGAGGTCGACTTCAGCAGGTCGACCAGCATGGTGTTGGTGCCGGGCAGTGCCAGCCGTACGGCCTGCGGCAGGACGACGTGGGCGAAGATGCCGGTCCGGCCCAGCCCCAGCGCCTCGCCCGCCTCCGTCTGCCCGTCGTGCACCCCGCTGATCGCGGAACGGAAGATCTCGGAGAGATAGGCGGCGTAGAAGACGACCAGGCTGAGGCAGCCGGCCGTGAACACGTCCAGCCGGATGCCGGCGGAGGCCAGGCCGAAGTAGGTCAGGAAGATGATGGCCAGCAGCGGGATGTTCTTGAACACCTCGGTGTAGACGGCGGCGACGGCCCGGGCGGGCCACGCCTTGCTCAGTCTGAGCAGGGCCATGGCCAGGCCGAGGAGGACCGCGCCGACGAAGCTGACGACGGTGTAGGACACGGTGCGCCAGAGCGCGTCGAGCAGGTCGGGCCGGTATTCGGACCAGGGAACTTGGAAGAGACCGGACATCGTCATCCCCTCACTGGCCGATGGACGGCGGCGTCCAGTCCTGCGGCCGGTCCACGCCCTGGCGGGCGGCGGCCATGCCGGCGGAGGGCTTGAGGAACTGCTCGGGGTCGCCGCCGTACTTCTCGACGAGCTTGTTCATCTCGCCGCTCGCGTACATGGCGTCGATCTGCGCGGAGATCGCCTTCTCCAGCTTGGTGGCCTTCTTGGGGAGGTAGAAGCCGGTCTGGTACGGCTGGAAGTACGCGTAGGCGGGCTCCGCCTTTACCTCGGCGGCGCTGGGCGGGGTGAGGTACTGGGTGCTGATCTTCAGCTCCGGGCGTTCCTTCTGCGCGGCGATGATGATCAGCGGGTCGAGGAATCCGACGTCGACGCGGCCCGCGCCGAGGTCGTCGAACACGCCGTTGGCGTCGGGGTAGGCGTGCAGTTCGGCGTCCGGTACGGCCTGGATCGACTTGACCCAGACATAGCCCTCGACCGTCCCCAGCTGGAGGCCCTTCAGGTCGTCGACCGTCTTGTACGTCTTGCCGTTGCGGACGGCCATCGCCGGGGGCGAGTAGTAGGGCGGATCGGTGAACAGGCCCTGTTTCTGCCGGTCGGCGGACCAGGCGACACCGCCGATGGTGATGTCCACCCGGCGGGACTGCACCCCGGCGAGCATGCCGGCGAAGTCCGTCACCTGGGGCTCTATCTTCAGGCCCAGCTTCTTGGCCACCTGGGCGAGGATGTCGCCGTCGAGTCCGACGATCTTGTCGTCCTTGACGCTGGTGTAGGGCGCGTACGGCTGGACGGCCACCTTGATGACGCCGGGCGTCAGCGTGCCGAGCGCGGCGGTCTTCGCGGAGACGTCCTTCGGGGCGGCGTCGTCGCTGTCGGAGCCGCAGGCGGCGACGGAGGAAAGCAAGAGGATCGCGGACAAAGCGGACGCGAGTGAGCGCACACGGGTCATCGGCTGGGCCTTCCGTATTGGCGGGCGCTGAACGCATGCAAGGGATGCGGATGCAGGAGGCTTGCAGGTGGAGCCCGCCGTTTCACCGCGCTGTGCCCCCGGCGGGGAGGTGATGGGGCCATACGCTATGGACCGGCCAGCCGTGCGTCACCGTCCACTTCGTATGAAGTTATGGCCGAAATCGTTCGATCCCCTGTACGGTGCGTCCAACCCAGGCCCGCCCGACGGGAGGTACGCCCGTGCTGAGCCCGTCACTCGCGCAGGAGATCGCCTCCGACACCTCGGCGGTCATCGGCTTCAACGTGCTGATCACCGACGCGGAGGGCACGGTCATCGGCAGCGGCGACCGCCGCCGGGTCGGCTCCTTCCACGAGGCGTCCGTCGAGGTCGTCCGCACCCTGGAAGCCGCCACGCACACCGCCGAGCAGGCCCATCGGCTGCGCGGGGTGCGCCCCGGCGTCACGCTGCCGCTGATCAGTGACGGGCGGGCGGTGGGGACGGTCGGGATCACCGGGACGCCCGCCCAGGTGCGCCGCTTCGGGCTGCTGGTCAAGCGCCAGACGGAGATCCTGCTCAGGGAGTCCGTGATGCTGCGCTCCCGGCTGCTCGCCGAGCGGACGACCGAGAAGCTGCTCGGCGACATCGCCACCTACGACCCCCAGGTCGTGGAGGGGGAGTTCCTCACGTTCCGGGCCGCCGAACTGGGCTTCGACCTGCGGCTGCGGCGTGTCGCGGTGGCCGTCGAGGTGACCGTGCCCGAGGGCGCCACCCGCCATCTCGGCGCCCCGGCCCGGGACATGGCGCTGGTCCGCTCCGAGCTGCTGCGCACCGTCCGCGAGGTCTTCGCCGACCCGCAGGACATCGTCGCCTCGACGGCTCCCGGCTGGATCGGCGTACTGCACCGGTTCCCGGCCGCGCGTACGGTCGCCGCCCTGGCCGCCGACTGCCGCCGGGTCACGGACCTGGTCGCCGCCCAGGACGGACTCGGTGCCCGGGCCGGGATCGGCGAACCGGCCGCGTCCGTCGGTGGGCTGCGGGACTCCTACCAGGACGCCCGCGACGCGCTGCGCCTGGGCGCCCGGCTGGCGGGCGGCTCACCCGTGCATCTGATCACCGACCTGAGGGTTCCCCAGGTCCTGGCCGCCGTGGGCCAGCCCGCCCGCAACCGCCTGCTCGACCGCACCGCCGCCGAGCTGCGCGCCCAGCCGGACTGGCCGTTGCTCCGCGACACGATCACCGCGTGGTGCGAGAGCGGGTTCAACCTCGTACGGGCGGCCGCGGCCCTGCACATCCACCGCAACACCGTCGTCTACCGGATGAACAAGATCGAGCAGATCACCGGCCGCCCGTTGCGCGAACACCGGACCACCATGGCCCTGTACCTCGCCTGCCTGGCGGACCGACTGGGCGGTGGCGCTCCGGCG